>NZ_AZGM01000037.1 GCF_001435935.1 Limosilactobacillus panis DSM 6035 | reverse complement strand
TCCGAAAATTTCATCTAACTCCATTAATTATTTGGGACTTATGTCACAGCCCCCTTTTGCTTTACTTTCGGTTTGCCCGCTGCAGGGCACCGGTGTTGCGGCCCCAGAAGACGCCGTCCGTGTAGCCCTGGATGCTGCGGTCATCGTTGGCCCGCATCAACCGGTAGATTCCCCAGGCGACGTAGAGCTTGCTCTGCTCAATCCCGATAAAGTGACGGCCCAACTTCTTTGCTGTCACCAGGCTTGACCCGGCCCCGGCAAACGGGTCGAGGACCAGGTCACCCGGGTTGGAACAAGCCAGGATCGTCTTTGCCAGCAGCTTCTCCGGCTTCTGGGTGGGGTGCCCGGTGTTCTCCGGCATCGACCAGTAGGGGATGGAAATATCATCCCAGAAGTTGGAGGGCATGGTATCCCGGAAGCGCCCGGCCCGTGTTTCCTGCCAGTCCTTTGCCTGACCGTTTTCCCGGTAGGGGGCGACCACCTGCCGCCGCTGCTTAACCTGGTCGACGTTGAAGGTGTAGTCTTTGCTGTTCATGGTCAGAAACCAGATGTCTTCCATCCCGTTCTTCCAGTTAGTTTTGGCCCCGCGCCCCTTTTCCCGTTGCCAGGTGATCCGGTTCTTGATGATAAAGTTCTTTCCTAAGACCGGCGCCAGGGCGATGCTGGTTTGCCAGTCCGCAAAGACGTAGAGGCTGGCGTTCGGCTTGAGTTTCGGCTTTATGGCGTCAATCCAGCGTTGGGTGTAGGCCTGGTAGTCATTATCCGTCAGGCGCTTAAAGTGGAGACCGTCATACTGCTTGTTGAGGTTGTAGGGCGGGTCCACCAGGGCCAGGTCGGCCACTCTATCCGGCAGTTGGGGGAGGATGGCGAACGAGTCGCCATTGATACTCTGGTCTTTCACCTTCTCCATGGTTGTCAGGTCATCTGCTGCTGTCTTAATCTGGGCAAGGACGCCCGCGGGCGCGTGTGCAAGGTCAAAATCGATTGTCTTATTCCGGGCCGACTTTGTCATTTTGTCACCATCCAAATTCGTGTTTTCATTCTAGTATAACGCATGTCGGGTCCCAACTTTGTCTTCGCCAGCATTAATGTGAAATTCTTGCCTATTTCTGGTAATAAATTGCCACTCTCCCGCATTTGCTAGCAAACGCTTACACATGTCGGTATCATAAAAGTAACACAGAAATGAGGAGTGTTTGACAATGAAAATGATGAAGTGGATCGCAGGATTAGTAACGGTTTTCTTGGCCTTTCTGTTCTTGAATGGGATCAAGGGTAACAACACGCCCGTCCAGGCAAGCAACAACATCAAGGTTACTTACACCCTGAAGAAGAACAATAAGCAGTTCGCTAACAAGAAGGTCACGGTTAAGGACAACGCCACCGTCCTGAACGGTCTCAAGAAGGGCTGGAAGGTCAAGATTGCCGACAAGGATATGGTATCCTCAATCGACGGCCACAGCCAAAACAACAAGAAGCAAATCTATTGGACCTACACAATCAACGGCAAGTCCAGCAACAAGTCGGTAATGCAACAGCACGTTAAGAATAATAACCACGTTGTCTTCAACCTCAGTAAGATGAGTAACTAAGACAACAAAAGGGAGGGAAGCAACGATGACAACTGAGCATGACCGCATCAAAAGGATGACTTTAATGTCAATGCTCACGGCGATTGGCGTTGTTTTCCGGATCATCCGGATTCCGATTCCCAACGTCCAGCCGGTCACAGACATGATTATGATTGTCACCCTGGTACTGGGAATCGGGTTCGGTATTTCGCTGGCCATGATGATCATGGTCGTTTCCAACCTGGTGTTGGGCTTTGGTATCTGGACCGTTCCCCAGATTATTGCCTACGCGGTCTGCGTGCTGACGGTGGCGGGACTGGCTAAGGTCTTGCCAATCCGGAAGCACCTGACCCTCCAGGTTATCCTGGCCGCCTTCCTTGGCTTTGAGTACGGTTTTTTCGTCAGTATCGGGATGTCAATCTACGGTGGCTTTGCGGCCTTCATTGTATACTGGCTGAACGGTTTGCTGTTCGATTTCTACCACGCGGCCGGGAACGTGGGCTTCTACTTTATCCTGTATAAGCCCCTGACCAAGATGCTGAAGATGTATTTTAAACAATAGATAAAAACACGGTTGAGGAAATCTGAATTCTCTCAGCCGTGTTTTTTGTGTCTGGCTAGATTTTAATCAAACGAGTTGTCCCCGTCTTGGGTTACCATCTTGATGAGGTTAGGGTTATCGGTGTTACGTTCGAGGGTTCCACCATCGTCCTTTTCCTGGTGGCCCAAGCTGACGTCGCCGTCGTCGCTCGTTAGAATTACCCCCGGATCGTTCAGAGCGTGGACCTCGTTATCCCCACTTTGGTTATTGACGAGGTAGTGACCATTGACCATCAGCTTGCGGGCTGTGAAGTCACCTGAAGACAGGTTGGCCTGCCCACCGCTAACGGTTACCTTGTAGAGGTCAGTGTCGCCACTAGCGGAATTAAGCTTGGTAGCCGTTAACCGACTATTGGCGGATCGAATGTCGCCGGATGCGGAGTCAATCGTGCCCCCGTTGACCTTACTGTTATTGACGGTGACCTCCCCACCGTGCGTATTGACGTGAACCCGGGCAAAACGGGTGTCCTTCAGGGTAACATCGTCATTACCCTTGATGGTCAGGGAACGGACCTGCTTGTTCTTTGGCACCGTGATAACGATTTGGTCATTGCTATCATCACTCCAGGAGACGCTAAAGTGCTTCGTCTTAACGGCAGTGGTTTGGCTAACGATAAGCTGGCCGTCCTTGACCGTCGTCTGCAAAGCCGCGTGCTTCTTGCCGTAGTAGTATGCGCCGTAGTGGTCGCCCTGCCGGACCTTGACATCCGCGGAGGCCGCCGTGACCTTGACTCGGTCGAAGTGTTGCTTAGTCAGTGTCTGTTTATTGACGTGGTTGAATGTCTCCTCGTCGAAGGGGTGGAAAGGCTGGGGATGGCTAAAGAAGCCCACAGCCACCATGATGGCCCCGATGATGACGAGGATGCCCCCAATACTAAGTGCTTTTTTCATTATGCGCCCTCCTTAGACTTGTTCCTGAGGTACCTGACGAAATTTTTACAGCCTCGGCAAAGCCACTTGATGGCCCAGATAACAATCGCCACGAAGATGATCAGCAGGCCGAGGAGGGCAATCCCGCCCCCGCAGTAAAAGATTGCTCCCCACACGTCGGTGGCAAACAGTGAGCCGGCCAGCGCGAAGGCGCCCACCCCCAGGCCAAAGATGGAGGCCAGGCCACCGATGATCAGGCCGAAGAAGCCGAGTAAGAGGCCCAGGGCCAGTGGCCCCAGGAAGATAATGAGGACCACCGCGAGACAGATATAGAGAATGGTCCGGGTCCGCCGGTCGTTTGCCGGGTGCGGTGATTGGCTGGCGGGACCGTTCGGTTGGCTACCGGTCGTCTTGGCGATGATGTCTGTACTCAGCTGTTCGGGCGTGCCCAGCTTGTCAACGATGTCCTTAACGGTGGTTAACCCGGCATCATCGATGTATTCGTTGTAGAAGTCGATGGCGTCCTCCTGGTCCGCCTTTGACAGGACCCTTAAGTACTTTTTTAACTGTTCAATGTATTGTTCGCGTGCGTTCATTGCTCTTCCCCCTTATCGCTAGCGTTAAACACCCGGTCGAGGCTCTCCTTATAATCGTTCCACAGCTTGCGGACCCGGCTTAGGTGCTGCTCGCCCTTACGGGTAATGCGGTAGTAGCGCCGGTTGCGGCCCTGGTAGCTCTGCTGGTAGGTGGTCAAATAGCCACCCTGGTTGAGGCGGCGGAGGACCGGGTACATCGTGGATTCGGAAATTGAAATGGCTTTTTGCATCTCCTGGGTAAGGGCGTATCCGTAATAATCTTGACGTTCAAGAATCGCGAGGACCATCCCATCGAGGAGGTCAGCGGTAATAGTAATTTTCATGGTGACCCTCCTTTACTATCGTTCATCTAATATTATATTCTATATAGTATTATAGTTGCAATAATATTGTGATAAAAAAAGCGGAGCCGGGGAAATTTTCCCGTACTCCGTAATCCGTTATTCCTTAACAAAACCGGTTTGCTTGAACTTGGCCCCGTGCATCAGGGTGTTCTCCACCGGGCAGCTCTTGGCTACGTCCGCCAGGAACTTTTTAATGTCTTCATCCGATTCGTCGCTGCGCAAGTGGGGCTCGTAGCGAATCTCGGTGAACTTGTACAGCTTTTGGCCGTCGACCTCTTCTCTGCCGAGGTCCCCCTCGACGTCGACCCAGAAGGCCCGTAAGTCAAAGTGCCGCTTCCGGGCAAGTTCGGTGGCGGTGATGGATTGGCAGGCCCCAAATGAGGCGAGGAGGATCTCCACCGGGTTCATCCCCGTGTTGGTGCTGTTCGGCTCGTCAAAAGTGATTTCAAAGCCGCGGGTCCCGGCCGCAACCTGCATTCCCGTGGTGGTCTTCGTTGCTCTAACTTTGTAGGTACTCATAGTAAAACCTCCTGATAGTTAATTTACTCTAAGTCTACCGGACCAGAAATTCGGGTGCAATTAAAAGGCTCCTTTGACCATCCGTATTAATAGCCTATAATTTAGGTATTAAACGAATATAAATGGGGAGATAAAGATGAAATATTCGCACCGGCTGAGCGACGCCGTACACATCTTGGTATACATAGAAATTTTAGGGAGCGCTAGCAGCTCAACAATTGCTGATAGTGTCAATTCAAACCCCAGCCTGATTAGGCGCTTGATCGCCCGGATGGTCAAGGCGGGGATCTTAAGCCGCAAGGGCAAGGGGAGCGAGATTACAATCAACCTGACGCGGCCGGCGAATCAAGTCAGTCTCCTCGATGTCTACCAGGCGGTGGAGGACCACCAGCACTTCTTAAACGTTGACCAGGAAGTCAACCACAACCAGCCCCTGGGTCGTAGCATGCCGGCGGTCCTCAGCGAAGCGTATGGGCAGGTGCAGATTGCTGCGGAACAGGAAATGGCCCAGATCAGCCTGCAGTCGGTTGTCGATGCGGTCCGGGCGAAAATGTAAGCTGGAAAAGTAGCAGAGCGCTCGCGACAAAGCTATCCTACAGGCTTTCCCTACTGGGTAATATTTGAAAACTGAGAAGAAAAAATCCGCACCACGATTCCAAAATTCGTGGTGCGGATTTTCCTATCTTAAGCTGATATTCCGGTCGCTAAAGTCCGGGATACTTCATGTGAACGTGCTTGCGGTCGGCCTCGATGAACTGGTCACCGTAGCTTATGAAGCCAAACTTCCGGTAGTAGCCTTCGACCTGTACCTGGGCGTGGATGATAATCTCCTTACCGGGGAAGTGCCGCTTGATGCCGGCCAAGATGTGGTCCATCAACGAATTCCCCAGCCCTTGCCCCCGGTGGTCCTTAGCAATCACGACCCGGCCGAAGGTAACGTGGTCGTCCGTAGTGAAGTAGCGTGCGTAAGCAACTAGTTCCTGGCCGACCATGCAGAACACGTGGCGGGCTTGCGGGTCATCATCGTCGGGGTCGTAGTAGGCGCTGTCCTGTTCGGTATTGAAGACGATGGCCCGGAGCTTATAAATCTTAAACAGTTCGTGAACGGTTAGTTCGTCAAAATTCTTGTCATACCAGTTCATAGTTACTTCTCCGGTTGAACTTCGTGTGGGGACTTCTTGCCGGCGAGGACGGTGAGGACGTCCTCCAGTGAGAAGTCAACCATGTTCTTGACGGCCAGGTTGGTGAAGAAGGCGATGTGAGGTGTCAGAATGACGTTGTCCATCTCGTGGAGCTCCTTGATCAACGGTACGTCGTCAAGGCCCTTCTCCCGGCGGTCAGTCATGACGACCTTCTGTTCTCCTTCGAAGGTGTCCAAAGCGGCGGCCGCGATTTCCTTCTTCTTCAGGGCGTCAATTAAGTCCGCCGTGACCACAACAGGGCCCCGACTGGCATTGACCAGACCAGCGGTTGGCTTCATCAGTGCCATGTCCTTAGCGGTGATAAGGCCTGTAGAAGTTGGGTTAAGGTCCACATGGAGGCTGATGACGTCGCTTTGCTTGAGGAGTTCTTCCTTAGAAACGTAGTCGACGGTGCCCTTCATCTCTTCTCTGGGCTTGACATCAAAGCCGAGGACGTGGGCGCCCAGGGCGTTGAGCAGCTTTGCCAGGGTACCGCCAATCCGGCCCACCCCGATGATGCCGATGGTGGCGGTGTGAATTTCTAAGGCCTGCTCGTCACTGAACCAGCGGAAGTCGTTTTGGGCGACCTGGCTATCGAAGCGGTAAGACTTACGGAGGAGGCGGAAAATCTGCATGAGGGCGTGTTCGGCAACGGACCGTGGCGAGTATGCCGGGACGTTGGTGACAATTAGGCCGTTTTCGTGGGCCTTTTGGATGTCAACCATGTCAAAGCCGGCCGTCCGGGTGGCAATCTGCTTCAACCCGTTGGCCTTTAGCTTGGGGTAGACTGCGGGATCAACCTTACTCCGCTGCTGGATGACCAGACCATCCATCCCCGCGGTCATATCAACCGCGTCATCAATCAGCTTAGGTGTCGTGGTGATGTCAACGTTGTGTTCCTTTTCAAAGGCCTTAATGGCGGTCTGCTCATCGTCTCGTACACTGGTCATTAAAATTTTAGTCATTGTTTAGTCCTCCTTTAGAAAAGCAGCAATCCGGTCAACGGCCGTCTTCAGGTTGTCTATACTAGTAGCGTAACTGAGCCGCAGGAAGCCCTGGCCACCGGCCCCAAAGTAGGAACCCGGAATAACGGCGACCTTCCCTTTTTCGGCTAACTTGGTAGCGAAGGCGACGTCGTCAGTGCCAAACGCTGCCGGGATCTTGGCGAAGACGTAGAAGGCGCCCCGTGGAGTGGCCAGTTCAAAGCCCAGCTTTTGGAGGGCGCCAACCAGGAAGTCACGCCGCTCTTGGTAGGCCTTCTTCATGGTCAGGGTCGCCTGGTGGCCAGCATCCGTGCCGAATGCAGCGGTGGCAGCGGCCATGGCGGAATCGGTGGCGGAGGTGATCATCATCCCGCTCAGGGCACTAACCGGGCCCATCAATTGCTTTGGCCCGGCGATGAAGCCGATCCGGTAACCGGTCATGGCGTGGGACTTGGATGCCCCGTTGAGGAGCAAGGTCTGCTCGGGAATGAACTTGGCGATTGAAGTGTGCCCACCGTCGTAGACCAGCTCGGAGTAGATTTCATCGGCAATGACTACCAGGTCAGTGTCCTTGACGGCGCCCGCCAGTTCTTCGATTTGAGCGGCCGTGTAGGTGACGCCGGTCGGGTTGGATGGGTAGTTCAAGATCAAAGCCTTGGCGGTTGGTTGGTCGGCAATGGCGGCCTTGAGCTTTTCAGGCGTCAGGACAAAGTCGTCGGCGCTGGTGTCGATTTCCACAACCTGGCCGCCGAGCATGGTGGTAATGGCCATGTAGAGGGGGAAGGTTGGGGTGGCAATCAGGACTTCGTCACCCGGGTTGATCAAAGTTGCCAAAGCGGCGTAGATCCCCTGGGTAGCCCCGATGGTGACGGCAATCTCACCGTTCGAATCGTAGTCGAGCTGGTAGCGGTCGTTCAAGAAGTGGGCAATCGCCTTCCGTAAAGCGATCGTCCCGACCCCTGGAGCATAGTGGGAGTCGTTATCGTTAATGCTCTTAATGGCGGCCTCCTTCATGGCGTCGGGGACGTTGAAGTCCGGTTCCCCCAGGGTTAGTTTAACAATGCCTGGGACCTGGCTGGCCTTGGCATCGAATTCCCGGATGCCGACGGGCTTGAGACGGGCGAAGTTGTTGTTCAGACGGTTTATTAGACTTGATTTAGTTGCTGGCATGATAAAATTCCTCCTTGAAAATACGAAAAAGACCCGGAGTGGATTAACCATATCCGGGTCTTTTCATCAGATTGGAATGAGTATGATGAGGAGGGCTCCGGATATGTTAGACCATCCGGAAACCGCCAATGACAAAATCACTGCTGGTTAGCGGATAGCATGACGCCAAACCAGAAGTAATATGCCCGATTCAATTGTTGAATCCGTGATTTCATCATTAGTGAACTCCTTAATTAACTGATTGTTAATCATTCTAATTTATTTTTAATCTTTGTCAAGGGTAAACGGAAAATTAATTCGGGCCCACCGCGGGAGATGCTTGCTATCACGGGCGTTTTCTCCATCCGCAAAAAATCTCAAATTATTTCACTTTTTTGCTATATTACACTTGTATTATACCACAGATGTGATATAATAATAGATGCAAAGGAAGTGAAGAGCGATGCGGATCGATATTAAGCGATATCTGGAGGTGCATAATCTGACCATCTACCAAGTATCAAAACGGTCCGGCTATGGCTACACGACTTTGCATAAATCATTTAACAAACCACAATCAAGTTCTACGTCGCTAAATCTTCGCGACCTTGATGCACTAGCGCAAGTCGAACATAAAGCGATGTGGGAAGTACTGCGTGATTTAGAGAATCATTATCTATACCACGATGATGATGAGTCGCTGTAGTCAGAAAGCCGCTAGTTTTTTGACTGACAATTAATGAAACTGACTACAACTAATTAAGAGAAAAAGTACAAGGGGGTACTGCGATATGGCACAAAATCCAATGGATCCATTTAACAGCGATATGAATGACATCTTCAACCAATTAATGGGTGGAATGAATGGTTACAACTCTGAAAACCGGCGTTACATGATCAATGGCCGGGAGGTAACACCAGAAGAATTCGCTCAGTATCGGCAAACGGGTAAGTTGCCTGGCGGTGCCGCTCCACAACAAGGCGACCGTCCAGGTCAACAGCCAACCAACGGTAAGGGAAGCATTCTCCAAAAGCTCGGGCGGAACTTAACCGAAGAAGCACGCCAGGGCAAGCTTGATCCGGTAATCGGCCGGAACAAGGAAATCCAAGAGACGGCTGAAATCTTGAGTCGGCGGACAAAGAACAACCCGGTTCTTGTCGGCGATGCTGGTGTTGGTAAGACGGCCGTTGTCGAAGGCTTAGCACAAGCAATTGTTGACGGTAACGTTCCTGCCGCCATTAAGGATAAGGAAATCATCAGTATTGACATTTCCGGTCTGGAAGCAGGAACCCAATACCGGGGCAGCTTCGAAGAGAACATGCAAAAGCTGATTGACGAAGTTAAGAAGGCCGGTAACGTCATCCTCTTCTTCGATGAAATCCACCAAATCATCGGGGCTGGTTCTACTGGTTCCGACAGTGGTTCTAAAGGGATGGCTGACATTATCAAGCCAGCACTGTCACGGGGTGAAATTACCGTGATCGGTGCAACGACCCAGGATGAATACCGGAACACGATTATGAAGGATGCTGCCTTAGCACGGCGGTTTAATCCGGTAACGGTTAACGCCCCAAGCAAGGCTGACACGGTTGCTATCCTGAAAGGTATTCGGGACCTGTACGAACGTCACCACAATGTCAAGTTGCCAGATGACGTCTTGAAGGCAGCGGTGGACTACTCCGTCCAGTACATGCCACAACGTTCCCTTCCTGACAAGGCCATTGACCTGATTGATATGACTGCTGCTCACCTGGCTGCAAAACACCCAGCCCACGATGCAAAGCAGATTGAAAAGGAAATCAAGGCCCAAGAAAAGAAGCAAAAGGACGCCGCTGCTAAGGAAGACTACAAGGCTGCCCAGGCTGCTAAGGACAAGATTAGTGACCTGAAGAAGCAACTGGGTCAAAACTCCGAAGACGAGAAGGTTACGGCAACTCCAGAAGACGTTGCTAATGCCGTTGAACAAATGACTGGTATCCCGGTATCCAAGATTGGGGCCAGCGATGTTGAACGTCTGAAGGACATGGACAAGCGGCTTGAAGGCAAGGTTATCGGCCAAGACGAAGCCGTGGAAGCAGTTGCTCGGGCCATCCGGCGGAACCGGGCCGGCTTCGATGAAGGGGACCAACCAATTGGCAGCTTCCTCTTCGTTGGACCAACTGGTGTCGGAAAGACTGAATTGGCTAAGCAATTGGCCCTCGACATGTTCGGTTCCAAGAACGACATCATCCGTTTGGACATGTCTGAATACTCTGACAGGACAGCCGTTTCTAAGCTGATTGGGACAACTGCCGGTTACGTGGGCTACGATGACAACTCCAACACCTTGACGGAAAAGGTTCGTCGGCACCCGTACTCCATCATCCTGCTTGATGAAATTGAAAAGGCTAACCCACAAGTGATTACCCTCCTTCTTCAAGTATTGGACGATGGTCGGCTGACTGATGGCCAAGGGAACACCATCGACTTCAAGAACACAATCATCATTGCAACTTCTAACGCCGGCTACTCCAACGACGCACCGGTAAAGCTGGGCAATGACGAGGACGAAGAAGACTTGATCAAGAAGTTGACTAACTACTTCCGTCCTGAATTCTTGAACCGGTTCAACGCCATTGTTGAATTCCACAGCCTGACTAAGGACAACCTCCAAAAGATCGTTGACCTGATGCTGGCTGACGTTAACAAGACTTTGGCTAAGAAGGACATGGACGTTAAGGTTACCCCAACTGCTAAGAAGTACCTGATTGACGAAGGTTACGACAAGGCAATGGGTGCTCGTCCACTGCGCCGGGTTATCGAACGGGAAATCCGTGATAAGGTAACGGATTACTACCTTGACCACCTTGACGTCAAGCACCTGGTTGCCGAAATGCAAGATGGTAAGTTAGTCATCGTTGACGCTAAGGACGCTGCAAAAGACGACAGCGACCAATACACGCCAAAGGCTGACGAAGACAAGGACGACAAGAAAGAAGAAAAGTAACGCCTAAGTATTGAGCGTACGAAAAGGGAGATCGGAAAATTCCGGTCTCCCTTTTTTTGTAGATAGGTGGGGTTGCGATTAGCCGACCTTAACGGGGGTGTCGGCCTTCTCACCCTTGACCAGCTCAATATTGTTGTCAAAGGCCTTGATCACCATGTTGCGAACCGCATGGGTGGTGTAGAAGGCGGTGTGTGGCGTTACCAGGACGTTTGGCCGGTGGATGAGGTCGTTTAGGCGGGCGTCAGGGAAGTCCTTGCCCTCCCAATTGGCGTTGAAGATGCCGACTTCGTTTTCGTAGGTGTCCATGACGAAGCCGAAGATCTTGCCACTGTCGAGGGCCTTGATGACGGCATCGGTATCAACGAGGGCCCCCCGCGAGCAGTTGACCAGGGTGACGCCGTCTCTCATCTTAGCGATGGAGTCGGCGTTGATCATGTGGTAGTTTTCCTTCGTTGCGGGAACGTGGAGGGAAATGACGGTTGCCTGCCGGTAGAGGTCGTCTAGGTTGTCAACGTAGTAGCCCTTGGCTTTCAGCTCAGGGTTTTCGAACGGGTCGTAAGCGATGACCTTGGCCCCGTAGCCTTCCATGATTTGCATGTAGACCCGACCGATGTGGCCGGTGCCGACTACCCCGATGACTTGGTCGCGAACTTCGTGACCGATGGTGGGGGCCCACCGTAAGTCGCCCTTGGCAATCTTTTCGTCCATTACCTTGGTCTGGCGGAGGATCCGGGCCGTCTGAATGGCGGCGTGCTCAGCAATGGCGTTTGGCGAGTAGACGGGCACGTTGGTGATTTCAAAGCCGAGCTCCTTGGCCTTGTCCATGTCGATGTTGTCGACCCCAACATTCCGCAGGGACATCTTGGTGATTCCTTCATTGGCAAGGGCCTGCAGGGTGTCCGGGGTGTAGTCGAGTTGCTGGTAAACAACGACCCCGTCAGCGCCCTTGGCGAGTGCGGCAGTCTCCGGGGTCAGTAGCTTATCGGTGTAGTCCACGTCAATATCCGGGTGTTCGTTTGCCCATTCTTTGACGTACGGTTCTTCATCCTTCCGAATACTGAAGGCAAAAATTTTCTGTGCCATAGATCTTACCTCGTTTCTAAATGAGAGACATTAACAACTACTTACAAGGCCATTGTATCCTAATTCTCACCATTTGGTAAAGCGCTTTCATTGCTGGTGTGTGGCTGTTCTTAACTGATTGGCTATTAAATTATTCATATGGAATATATTGAAGAGGTTAATAAAAGGGGCAGTGAAAGCAGTGAAGGAATTAAAACGGCAATAATTTAAGGGCTAATCAAAGTGGCTATTTTATCAACAAATTAATTTTAAAGATTTTTTTGATTAGTTTAAGGAAGTGTTTAGTTATCTCATGAAGTATATGCACGAATATTCATTTAATGTATTATATTCATAGAAAAACAATTTGTCTAAAAGCTTTAAGAAATAGTTTTCCCCCTATGACTGATGCTAATAGATAAAAAGTAACTTTCAAAAAATGCTGCTTTTTATTATTAATCACAGGAGGATCAACACATGTTTTCAAGAAAAAATACTCAAATGATGGTGCAAAAGAACCGCCCGATTAAACAACACTTTGGCTTGCGAAAGCTTAGCATTGGGGTGGCCTCTGTCCTGCTAGGGCTCTCCTGGGCCTACGTGGGGATTGTTAATGCTGATACGACGGATCAAAATCAACCAGTTGCCGCTGTGACTACTGAACCTAGTGCTTCAGCTAATCACATTGATGTTAGCAGTAGTACCGTGAGTGCAAGCCCGGTGGCGAGCAGTACTCCTGTAAGTAGTCAGCCGGAGAGCTCAGCTGAAGTAACACCTGTTGAGGTACCCGCGAGCAGTGCAGTAAACATCGCGGGTAGTAACCAGCCGGTAACTAGCGAAAGCCAACCAGCCGCCCCGGCCCAGGGTCAGCCGGTTGCCAGTCCCACGCCAGCCCCGGTACAGACTAGTCCACAAAAGGAAGTTGGTACGGTTGATACAATTCATACGGACACGATCCTCAAGGATAAGTATGGGATTGACATCAACCATTTAGACGCTAAGAGTGTCCTCTTACTGGCTTCTCTTTTCCACATCTTTGCTAACGAGGCTAATCTGGGGTGTGACGTAAACGGCAACATTGCGGTTGGTATCCTTGGCGGTTTTGGTACCCGGGGTGATTCGATTCACCTTTCAAAGGGTGATATTTACTACATTCAGCAGTTAAAGGACGCTCTTAACTCGGGGTCCTTCCGTAACCCGGAATTTAACCACGTTATTTTTGGAAACGATATCAAGGTTGAGGTAATTGACGGGAAAGTGTACGTTAATGGTCAGGTAATGAATAATCTTAAGCCTGAGGAAGTTTTCAAGGACGGCAATATCCAATACATTGACTTTGCGGCCGTCTTTAACCGTCTTATTAAAGCGGCAAACTTCTACGCTGACCAAGAGACCTCCAGTGGAGTCGTGATGGACTTTAGCGACATGAATAATCAAAAGATTGATGTTTCAAACGCTACCGCAACGGATAACGTCATTTACGTAAATATTCCCGGAAGCTTGTTAGCGGGAAGCCAGCCAATCAAGGTTTATGGCCTTTCTAGTAAAGATGGGGCGCCAACGGTAGTTATTAATGTCCTAAACGCTGATGGAACAATCAATATTGCTACTCAAGTTCACTTATACTACGATGACAATAATTCGCCAGTTAATAATGGTGAAGGTCACACGGTCCCTAACCGCATTCTTTGGAACTTTGGAAACCAGGAAAAGGTAATTAATATTACTTCCGGCCGCTTCATGGGCAGTATCTTGGCACCGAATGCAACAGTCAACGCGCACGTTAACGTCGACGGCAATATCATTGCTAACATTGTTAACATTACTGGTGGCGAATCACACCGCTGGGATATTCACCCGGTAGTTCCACCATCCTTTATTGAGATCCCGACGCCGGATCCAGACCCAACGCCGGACCCGGACCCAACACCGGATTCTGAAACGCCGAAAGATGGTGAGCTGATTGATGAGGATACTAATAAAGACCCACAGATGCCGGTAATAGAGACAACTCAAAAGGAAAAAGTTACGCCGAATACGGTTACGAGACCTAAACAACAGGCAGAACTACCACAATTAGGGGTCGGAGAAGATGCAGGAAAGTTAGCCGGAATTTTGACCCTTATATGCCTCCTAAATCTAATGACGATGGGCCTTTACAACCGGCGTAACCGTCAATAGCAGATGAGTAGATATTAAAAGAGCCACGAGCATTCGATTCTTGAACACTCGTGGCTCTTTTGTAATTTAAATGTATAATAAGACACTTTTTATATTAGCCGACTTTAACCGGTGTGTCAGCTGGTTTACCATTGATTAGCTCACAATTGTTATCAAAGGCCTTGATAACCATGTTACGAACGGCATGGGTAGTGTAGAAGGCAGTGTGTGGAGTTACTAAGACATTTGGACGGTGAATCAAATCTTCAAGCTGGTCGTCAGGGAATTGCTTGTCCCGCCAATCAGCGTTAAAGATACCGACTTCATCTTCGTAAGTATCCATAACAAAGCCAAAAATCTTACCACTGTCAAGCCCAGCAATAACAGCATCGGTATCAACTAAAGCGCCACGTGAGCAGTTAACGAGTACAACGTTGTCCTTCATCTTGGCAATTGTATCTTTATTGATTATGTGGAAGCTTTCCTTAGTAGCTGGTACGTGGAGTGAGATAACATCTGCTTGAGCGTAAAGACTATCAAGGCTGTATGCCCGACCTATTTGTTGGAGTCCAACGAAGAATTCATGCAGTCTGGATTACTGCATGTTCAGCAATGTCATTTGGCAAATAAACGGGAACATTTGTATTATAAAATAGCTCAAATTTTGTAGTAGAATAAAAGCGGTTACAGAAAATTGTGAGAGGTGGAACTAATGTTAACAGCTAATATTGTTTATGCAACTATGACAGGAAATAACGAAGAAATTGCAGATATCGTTTGCGATAGTTTACGCAAGCAAGGTGTTCAGGTAAAGGAAATGGAAATTTCCCAGACAGATGTTAACGATTTTAAAGATGCCGATATTCTGGTTGTCTGTGCATATACCTATGACGAAGGAGCGTTGCCAGAAGAAGGGATAGATTTCTACGAGGATCTTCAGGAAACCGATTTGAGTGGGAAAATCTATGGTGTTGCTGGCTCTGGTGATAAATTTTACGGTGAATACTATAATACTACTGTTGATCATTTTGATGATGCCTTTAAACAAGCCGGTGCTACCAGTGGGGCAGAAAAAGTAAAAATTGATTTGGAACCATATGAAGAAGATATTGAGAAACTTGATCAATTTGCTCATGATTTAGTAAAAACTGTCCAACAAAAATAAAAGGGACGTGATAATGCTAATATCGGTCCATTAGTAGGGAGTTTGAGTAAACATTCGTATAGTCAGAAATTGGCTAACTACTTAATAGGGCAATCTTAAAAGCAGATTTCTTCTAAATAAACTATGACATCTTGCCGCTATACAATCTAGATCTTGAAAAGAAACAGTAAGTCTTTCGGGAAGTTGTGAATAGGATAGATACGTTGTTCTTTGTCACTCAGGAATATAACTTTTCAATTTCTGGTGATTTGAAGAATGCAATTGATGTCCTATCTGTTCCATCGTCGTAACCTTATGTTTACTACTAACTCATCCTTAGTGATTACGATTACGAACTCATCAGGAGTTCGGGGCGGTACCAACGCGAACGCTCGTACTCAGCAGTTACTCCGCTATACCGGTATGAATGTAATGAATATGTTCGTTACGGTGGGCAATGTCCAGCAGATCTTTGAT
The DNA here is from genome assembly GCF_001435935.1 of Limosilactobacillus panis DSM 6035. GTDB lineage: Bacteria > Bacillota > Bacilli > Lactobacillales > Lactobacillaceae > Limosilactobacillus > Limosilactobacillus panis. The sequence continues at coordinate 4,510 of NZ_AZGM01000037.1, read as the reverse complement.
CATTATGATCATACAACGGAAGCATTAGGTAATTTTGTAAATATAGTGAATGAAAAGTAGTCATGGATAGTAAAAGGGGAAGTTCCTCTACATATTTGAAAATGCTGCAGCACAGTACACAGAGAGGACTCTAGCGTTCGGGTTTTCCGAACACTAGAGCCCTCTTTATACTTGCGGGGGTTTGAAAACGAACTAACTTACTAATTCTATCTTATTCCCCTTTTGTTTTTATCTTAAGAATTATTAACCAACCTTAACCGGTGTGTCAGCTGGCTTGCCATTAATTAACTTGCAGTTGTTATCAAAGGCCTTGATAACCATGTTGCGAACGGCATGGGTAGTGTAGAAGGCAGTGTGTGGAGTTACTAAGACGTTGGAACGGTGGATCAAGTCTTCAAGCCGGCTGTCAGGGAATTGCTTGCCCCGCCAATCAGCGTTAAAGATGCCAACTTCATCTTCATAAGTATCCATAACAAATCCAAAGATCTTACCACTGTCAAGGCCAGCAATAACGGCATCCGTATCGACTAAGGCCCCACGTGAGCAGTTAACCAGTACCACGTTGTCCTTCATCTTGGCAATGGTGTCCTGGTTAATCATGTGGAAGTTTTCCTTAGTAGCTGGAACGTGGAGTGAGATAACGTCTGCTTGAGCATAGAGGTCATCAAGACTGTCAACGTAGTAGCCTTGCTTCTTCAATTCAGGATTTTCGAATGGGTCATAGGCAATGACCTTAGCACCGAAGCCTTCCATAATTTGCATGTAGACCCGGCCAATGTGACCTGTACCAATTACACCAACGGTTTGGTCACGAACTTCCCGACCAATTGTTGGGGCCCAACGAAGGTCACCATTAGCAACCTTTTCGTCCATTACCTTAGTTTGCCGAAGAATCCGGGCAGTTTGAATTGCCGCATGTTCGGCAATGGCGTTTGGTGAGTAAACAGGAACGTTAGTAATTTCAAAACCAAGCTCCTTAGCCTTTGCCATGTCAATGTTATCAACACCGACATTTCGAAGGGACATCTTAGTAACACCTTCGTCAGCAAGTGCCTGAAGAGTATCAGCAGTGTAATCAAGTTGTTGGTAAACAACTACACCATTAGCACCTTTAGCGTACTTTGCCGTCTTGGGAGTAAGTAATTCATCAGTGTATCCAACTTCAATGTTAGGATGCTTACTTGCCCATTCCTTAACATATGGTTCTTCATCCTTCCGAATACTGAAAGCAAAGATCTTTTTACCACCATTGCCATTAGATGAACCGGATTGTTCAGCAAGGACTTGTTGAACAATCTTTTTTACTAAATCCTTATTGACATCAATATCACCCATACATCTTACCTCATTTCTTATGTGAAAGACTTTTAAGCCCTTCGTAATATAAAGTACTACCTACAAAATCTATTGTATATCAACCGTGGGATTTAAGTAAAGCGCTATCAAAGGTCATAATCAGGCAATTTGTAAATTAATTGGTTAAAATATTAACATTCTTGTTTGTAGATCGTTGGGTATTGATCTCTAAATTTGTGAAATCTATATAATGATTGAATTATTAGTGATAATTAATACAAAAAAGAATAAAAATAATAACATTATTTTATTATTTGTCAAATTTTATGGAAGCTATTTAGCATTAATAAAATGCTTTGTGTGTATGTTAACATGAAATCGTAAGTTATAAGAAAGCGTATTCACTTGATTACATGTTATTATAATTTGCTACTGGGTCTTACTTAGAAAGACGGTGTTAGTTTATGCATGGCTTTATTGGTGAATTTTTCGGTACCATGATTTTAATTCTAATTGGTGCCGGTACTTGCTGCAGTAATAACCTCAATAAGAGCTATGGAAAGGGCAGTGGTTGGCTGTTTATCTGTACATCATGGGGGTTAGCTGTTACGATGGGTGTTTACGTGGCTGGTAGTTTGGGGTCCTTGGGACACCTTAACCCGGCCGTTACGATTCCATTTGCAATCTTTGGCCTCTTCCCATGGAGTAATGTTATTCCTTATCTCCTTGGACAATTCCTGGGCGCATTTATTGGCGCAGCACTAGTTATTTTTCATTTCTGGCCACAATTCAAGGCGACAAAGACGGATGCTGACGGAAATAACGTTAGTGACTTTGCTACCCGTCCAGCAATTAACAACCCATTTTTCAACTTCCTTTCAGAAGTTATTGCCACCTTTGCCTTTGTATTCATGCTCTTAAACCTTGGTAATTTCACCCAAGGATTAAAGCCATTCATTGTTGGTTTAGTAATCATGATTGTTGGTACTGGTTTAGGGACAACTACTGGGTTCGCCTTGAACCCCGCTCGTGATTGGGGACCGCGCTTTGCCTACACAATTTTGCCAGTACCTAATAAAGCATCAGGTGAATGGGGCTACTCATGGGTTCCAATGTTTGGTCCACTAATTGGTGGCTGCATTGCCTGTGCTATTCAAGCGCTGTTAGTTTAAAGCGTCTATTCATTTGAATATTCAAGAGTTAATAAAGAGACTGGCCAGTTCCTAGTCTCTTTTTAGTAAGTGAGGTTATTCCTAATGAAGAATGGAGAGTTATTGGAGCAGAGCAACAAGCAACTTGCTCACTTCGAAAAGCTAGTAAATAAGGACCATGTACTTACGGATGAACAAAAGAAGAGTCTAAAAACGCAAAAACTAAAGGTGGGGGTCGACCTCGGGACCTCTTCAATTGTTTTGACAGTTTTAGATAAAAACAGCCACATTATCTATGGTGATTTTGAGTATGATCACGCTGTGCAGGACGGAATTGTGGTTAATTACATGGATTCTGTCAATATCTTGCGCCGCCTGAAGAAAAAGGCCGAGGAAAATATTGGAGTTGAGTTGACAACGGCCGCGGGTGCAATTCCGCCCAAGACAGGTGAGAAGAGCAGTAAGGTTGTTGCTAACGTTATTGAAGAAGCGGGATTTACCTGCACCAACGTTGTTGACGAACCGACTGCGGCAGCAACCTTTTTAAAGATTAAAAATGGCACGGTTGTTGACATTGGTGGTGGTACAACCGGAATTACCATCTTCAAGAATAAAAAAATTCAGACGGTAATTGATGAGCCCACCGGTGGTTTCCATATGACACTTGTTCTCGGTGGTCGCTATAAAATTAAGAATGAAGAGGCAGAGAAATTGAAACGGAATAAGGACCGTGAGGAGGAGGTTTATACAGTTATTCGCCCGGTTGTTGAAAAAATGGCAACTATTGTTGAAAAGCTGGGTAGCCAGGTTGAGGACCCAGTAATAGTTGTAGGTGGGGCAACGAATTTTACCGAATTTACGACAACCTTTTCCAAAGTTTTAGGGAGGAAAGTGTATAAACCACTTTACCCGCAATTTGTGACGCCATTAGGAATTGCCTTATGTGATCATGCTAAGTAGTACAAAAGGTCAGGAAAATTTGCGTTTTCCTGACCTTTTGATTTTTTAAATTGTTTTACGAACGCTAGAAGTTCTCTATCCCAGTGTAAATCCATTGAATAACTGATTTATCACCTACTGAAACGTCTACTGGTGACGTGGTGGGTTGTATACAGTTAACGGTATAAATCCACCCATTATTCTCATCACTACTTAAATCGCCAATTGCGTAAACGTATGTGGAGTCACTGAGGTCCTGTGTTTTAAAATCAATTCCCTTATCATCGAAGAATTTTTGCGAAACGGTATATACTGACGGATCCTTGAGCCAGGAGAGGTCTCGGGAAATTGTGTAAATTTTCTTTATCTTTTTGTTTCGCATCCGGTATTTGGAAGGCGTCATCCCACACTTTTGCTTGAAGATTTTAGTGAAGTAACTCGCCTGTGAAAAGCCGAGACGGTGAGAAAGTTCATTAATCGGTGCAACAGATAAGGCCAGGCGCTCCTGGGCAAGGGCAACTTTTCGGATATTAATGTAGTCAATGAAGTTGACGTTGAAGTAGTTCTTAAACAACCGACTGAGGTATGAAGGTGAGAGGTAAACATGTTGGGCAATGTCCTCAAGAGTTAGGGGCTTACTGATGTTAGCGTTGATGTACTTAAGCACGTTAACAAAGTTTTTATCAACATTAACAACCTTGCCCTTATCGTGCTTGTTAATGATATGAAGCTTGTGGTGCGCATCTTTTGAAGTGGTTGAATCGCTAATTAAACTAAGACCACCTATGTAGTTTTGAAGTTCACGCGGATCAAGTGCATTGAACACCATCAGATGGTGGAAATTCCCTTGGTCCAGACGCCCACTTGTACTGTCGAGGTAACTCCGGTACATCATTACCTGTTCCTTTAAAGTACTACTTACATTCAGGATGAAGAAACCGGACAGTGCATTGTCCAGAATAACTGGGAAAGCTGTTACTTTTTTAAAATTGACATGAGTGAGGTAATTATAGATGTCTTGTGAAGTGTTCAATATTTGGTGGCCGCTAATTATCATTTTATTTGTTGAACTGAAACTTGAAAGCCCTGAATTGCAATGAAATCATTGTGGTTCAGGGCTTTTG
>NZ_AZGM01000036.1 GCF_001435935.1 Limosilactobacillus panis DSM 6035 | reverse complement strand
GTAAGCACCGAATAACAACACGTCTATATTTTCAATTTGAGGTCTCCTATACTGATTACCAGAAATTCAGTTAGGAGATTATTTTTATTTATGGAAGAAAAACACGAAATTATTACACCTGATTTTATTTCAAAGCCATCTCCGATGTCGGTGCCGATCCATGCGCCATATAAGCATATTGCGGCGAAGGTGGAGCTTAAGGGAGTTTGTTTAACGATCTTCAAGGGTGTCAATCCAAAGCTCGCCAGCGAATTAGTAAAGGTGTTGGTTGAAAATGCTTATTAATTGGCACGCGCCTAAACATATCTATCTTGTTTGTGGGAAGACCGACCTCCGTAAAGGAATTGATGGCCTAGCGATCCTAGTCGCTGAAAACTATGGTTTAGAATTATATGATGACTCACTCTTCCTTTTCTGTGGCTTTAGGAGCGATCGTTTCAAGGGCTTATATTGGGACGGCGAAGGCTTTATCTTACTCTATAAACGCTATGAAAATGGCCATCTTAAATGGCCACGAAATTCTTCGGAAGCTCGCCTATTAAAGCACCAGGAATTAGTCAAACTTTTGAAAGGACTTAATCCTTTTCCTACACCTAATGTTCATAAAGTTAAACCAGGTAATCTCTACTAAGACTCTTTTTAAATCCCTCCGCTTTTGATATAATTAATCAAGATTCATTAAGAACGGAGGTGACGAACCATGGATTACGAAAAGCAAAGTGCTGAACTTAAAAAGCAATTAGCCGCCGCTCAGGCACAAATTGCTCAACAACAGATGATTATCAAGACCTTACAGAACCAACTATTTGGGAAAAAAACTGAAGTTTTTAAGGAAGTAGTTGCAGGACAACAGTCATTATTTAGTGACCAACAGCTCGCTGAGCTGGAAGACAATGATCAAGATATTACTGAGGTAGTTACAATAAAGCAAAAACAAGTGGTACGTCACCGTAAATCTAAGCGGTCGGGTAAACGTACCGCTTTTTTGAATAGTCTGCCCCAGGTAGACCAGGTCATTCCGCTAACGGACACGAAGTGTCCTCACTGTCAGGAGAATATGACTAAAATTGGCCAGCGTTTAGCAAGACGCGAAGCAACCTTTAAACCGGCCGAATTATACTGCAAGAACTTTTACCAGGAAAGCTATAAGTGTAATCACTGTCATCCAGATGGCAACGATCTGGTTGTTAATAGCAAGGTACCACAGGCAATTTTGCCACATAGCTATTTCTCAAGTAGCATTTTAGCGAAGATTAGCGAATTAAAGTTTAATCTAGCTTTACCATTTCATCGTCAACTTAAGCTTTGGTTGGCCATGGGAATGCCAGTTGACGATACTCTAATCACTAAGAATATTATTAACGTCAGTGAAAGCTACTTGATGCCTCTATACAAGAAATTATGTGAGTTAATGCGTTCCGAAGAAGTAATCCATATGGATGAGACACCCTTCCAAGTGTTAGAAGAGCATAAAGCAAACTGCTATTTTTGGGCCATGAGGACGACCGCTGAATTTAGTCGTCATCCAATCAACGTCTTTCATTATGCCAATACACGTTCTGGTAAAGTTATTGAGGATATCATGGGGAGTGACTATCAGGGAATTATAATGTGCGATGGTTATGGTGGTTATAGTAGTCACCTTTATCCAAACGCTAAGTTTGGATCATGCCTAGTGCATATTCGGCGTGAATTCATCAATATCATTAAGACGTTGCATAATCGCCCTGCCAAATCTTCAATTGCCCAACAGGCAGTGTCATTATTAAGGCCGGTTTTTCATACAGAAAAGCGCCTAGTATATCACACTCAAGAAGAAAAAGCCGCAGAGCGAAGGAAAAGAATAAGACCATTATTGGATTCATTTTATGACTACATTAGTCAGGTTAAGCGGCCCCTAGGCAAATTAAAGAATGCCATTCAAAACGCGTTAGCGTTAAAGTCACGAGTCTATCGGATTTTTGAAAATGGTCAAGTCCCATTAACCAATAATCCAGTGGAACAGGCGATCCGACCTTCAACGTTAATTCGTAAAAATAGTCTTTTTGCGAAAAGCATTCGTGGAGCCAAGGCAAGTGCTATATATTACACGATAGTTGGCACAGCTAAAATGAATCATTTGAACATCTATAAATACTTCAAGTATCTGTTCGATCACTTACCGAATCGTGAAAATAAAGATCTTGAGGGCTTTTTGCCATGGGCAAAAGAAGTTCAGGCACAATGTCATATTTAAAATGAGCAAGCGTCATGCGTAACATCAAAACTGATGTCGCGCATGACGCTTTTTCAATACGTGTTGTTATTCGGTGCTTAC
>NZ_AZGM01000035.1 GCF_001435935.1 Limosilactobacillus panis DSM 6035 | reverse complement strand
CCCATAGTGGACTTTCACCACCTAGCTAATACCCATGCCGGGCGCACTAGCAAAAGGCGGTACGCATCCAAATTGGAATGGCGTACCGCCTTTTAATTAGAACTCATCAAGAATCATCTGCTCCTGAACAAACTGGTCAAAGAACGGCAGCATAAATTGAACATAACCATACCCCGCCGGCATGATAATCTGGTCATCAATTAACTTGCGCCGGTAAACCGAAATATAGTTAGGCGCCTTGGCCATGATCTGGCTAATATCCTGGGCCTTAACCTTTTGCTGGCCAGACTTGACCATGGCCTGAACAAACTCGCGCTCCTTCATTGACATCTCGTGATAGACCTTGTAGTAGACATTTCTGAAAAGGTCGCTGGTGTAATGATCAAGGATCCTATCGACCGTTTCCTTGCTAATCCGGTTAGTTGATTGCTTGTGAGCCCCCTGCCAGACCCAGTAGCCAAGTAACTGAAAGGCATAAGCAAACCCCTTTGTTTGCTTTGTCATGTAAAGAAGGGTTGTTGAGTCAATCTGGTAGCCGGCTTCCCGAAAAATATGTGCATAGCTCCCTTTGATACTTTCGACACCAAGCGGGTTAAGCGTTATTCGATTCGCCCTTAACAGGAAGGTTAAAACATCATCATTTTGAATTTCTGATACATTTTCCGGCAAACCGGCCATTAGTAGTGAAACCTTCAAATTGTAGCGTAACATCACCTGGTAGCAGCTTACTAGTTTTCTTAATAAGGGGGTTGCCTTGACCTCATCAATAGTAATGAGAATATTAATTCCCTTTTCAGTAAACTTCTGCAACAATTGGTGAAACCTTGTCTGAAATTCCCCACCTTCATCAGGGCCCCCAATACCGGTACTAAGTTGAATTCCTTTAAATTCAACTTTTAAATCAAAATCCTTAAAGATTTTCAGCGTGATTATTTTTTCACGCAGCTGAGCTAAAAGTGAATTTAATAAGTCATCATCCAGTACCAAGTTCACAACTTGCCAATTATTTCTTTTTGCTAATTCATTTGCAACATCAGTCATTAGCGTAGTTTTACCAGCGCCACGCTGACCATAAATTAAAGAAGTCCGGAAGGGTGAATTAGGATGGTTCAATTCATCAATCACACGCCGGTTCAATGCATTCCGGTCAAGGAAGACGCTTGGCACAGTGCCAAAACTCGGGTTAAAAGGATTATCCACGCTATCCACCTCATTTTATAACTTTTTATAACTATTTCCTTCATTTTATAACTTTTTATAACTATTTTCAATTAGCGATTACTTGTATATCATTGAACAATATTTACTATTTGAGCATAAAAAGTTCTTATTTAGTCCCATTTTTAAGCAGCAGTATTGCTAATTATCCGTATCTATCGTATACTGCCTGTGTTGGGGTAGGAACTCCAGAGTTATTGTCCAGCGGAACGGAATGTGAACGTTGGAAGGAGGCCGGATGGCTGCTTTGGTTTTCCACATTCACCACGGACAACCGTCGATGGTTCCCTAACAAATAAAATTTTAGGGAGTGTCTTGATGATGTCAGTACTATCTTTTGCTGGGCCGCGTTTTACGACCCGCCACATGACCTTAGCAGCCCTGTTAGTTGCCCTCCAGATTATCCTGAGCAAGCTCTCGGTAGGTGACCCGACCGTTCTCAAATTTAGCTTCGGCTTTATCGCAACGGCCTTGATTGGTTACTACTTAGGGCCCTGGATTGGGGGCGCCGCAATGGTTGTTAACGACCTCGTTAGCAACACTATTTTGAACACGGGAAGCATGTTCTTCCCTGGCTTTACCTTCTCCGCCTTTATTTCCGGAGTAATTGCCGGGATGTTTTTGTACAACCAAAGGATCACCTGGCAGCGGATTTTCATCTACGAATTTTTCCAGATCCTGGTGACTAACGTCTTCTTCACGACGCTATGGGTCTACTTGATGAGCATGACCTCTTCCAGTACCGGTCGGGCCTTTACCGCCCTGCTGGCAATTCGCTTGCCAAAGGAGATTGTCTCCTGGCCGCTCGAAGCTGTTTTGGTCCTGATCATCCTGCGGCAGTTGTCACGAATTAACTTACGTTTGGACCGGTAACCAATGATTAGAATTAGCCGCCTACCGTCAGAACCAGCAGGCAATTAAATTTTACCAGGATAATGATTTTGTCATTACGCGCCAAACAAGCACTGAGCTGCGGTTGACTTGGTCCATTCATAATTAATTTGGTAAAAAGGTCTTGCAATTTATAAAAAACAGGTTAGAATATCATTAAAGATTTCAAAAGCAATGAGGAAGAAGAGTAAAATGCCGCATTCGTAAAGTGAGCTGGTGATAGTGAGAGACCGGCCGACCCTGGACGTTTGAAAAACACTTTCTCGCAGTGCCGCTGACCCAAATAATCATCACGATTAAAGTAGGCTCAGCCGTCCCCGGTACGTTACCACACCGGTAGAACGTGATTGCGTTCGAAAAGCGGTCTAAGAATTACGATTCTTAGGCAACTTGGGTGGTACCGCGGAATAAAGCCTTTCGTCCCTTCGATTTACGGGGGATGAAAGGCTTTTTATTTTATCCTCAAATCAAATTACGAGGAGTGTTAATTATGAGTTTGATTATTCCACAAGACTACGACCCAAAGTTATCTATCCGTGACACCGAAGCAGCCATCCGGTTCATCCGGGAAAACTTCCAGGATGAATTCGGTCACGAATTGCACCTGCAACGGATGTCCGCCCCAATGTTCGTCGAAAAGGGCACCGGGCTCAACGATAACCTGAACGGGGTTGAAAAGCCAGTTTCCTTCTCCATGAAGGGTCTGCCAGGCGAGACAATTGAAGTGGTCCACTCTCTGGCTAAGTGGAAGCGGATGGCCCTGAAGAAGTACGGTTTTGGCATGCACGAAGGTCTGTACACCAACATGAACGCCATCCGGAAGGATGAAGATCTCGACAACTTCCACTCCATCTACGTTGATCAGTGGGACTGGGAAAAAATCATCGCCAAGGAAGAACGGACGGAAACGACTTTGAAGGCCACCGTTCGGCAAATTTTCAAGGTTATCAAGAAGATTGAACGTGAACTCTGGGAACTCTACCCGGACGCCGTTTACCAACTGCCAGACGAAATTCACTTCGTCACAACCCAGGAATTGGAAGACCGCTGGCCAGACTTGACCCCAATGGAGCGGGAAGATAAAATTGCTAAGGAACTTGGTGCCGTCTTCGTAATGAAGATTGGTGATAAGCTGAAGCGCAGCGGCAAGCCGCACGATGGCCGGGCACCCGACTACGATGATTGGCAACTCAACGGTGACATTATTTTCTGGTACAAGCCCCTTCAAAAGAAGCTGGAAATCTCCAGCATGGGGATCCGGGTTAGCCCTGAATCTATGAAGGAACAGCTAGAAAAGGCCGGTGAAGAGGCCCGTGAAAAGCTGCCATTCCACCAAATGCTATTGAAGGGCGAACTGCCATACACCATTGGTGGTGGAATCGGTCAATCACGGCTCTGCATGCTGCTACTTGGCAAGGCCCACGTTGGTGAAGTTCAAGCCAGTGTTTGGCCACAAGAAATGTTAGACAAGTGCGCTGCCTCACACATTCAGATTCTGTAATCTTAGTTTAGGAGTGAGTATTAGATGGAGACAATTACGATCAGCGAATCCCCAAAGCACGTGGGTGAAACTGTCAAGATTGGTGTTTGGTTAACTGATAAGCGGTCAAGTGGGAAGATTGCCTTCCTGCAACTCCGCGACGGGACAGGATTCTTCCAGGGAATCATCCGGAAGAACGATGTTTCACCTGAAACATTCGACCTGGCAAAGCACGATTTACACCAGGAAACAAGTTTTTACGTTACCGGTGAAATTGCCGAAGATAAGCGTTCCAAGTTTGGGTACGAAATTCACATTCAAGAAATTGAAGTTGTGGGCAAGAGTGAAGACTACCCAATCGGTAACAAGGAACACGGGATTGACTTCCTGCTGGACAACCGTCACTTATGGTTACGGAGTCGCAAGCCATGGGCTTTGATGCGGATCCGGAGCCGGGTAAAGCTGGCCACAATGGAATTCTTCGACAAGCACGGCTTCACCCAGTTCGATGCTCCTGAATTAACGGGAAGTGCTCCAGAAGGAACGACGGAACTGTTTGAAACTGACTACTTTGACCGTAGTGCATACCTGTCACAATCTGGTCAATTATATGAAGAAGCTGGGGCCATGGCATTAGGCCGCGTTTACTCAATGGGCCCAACCTTCCGGGCAGAAAAGTCCAAGACCCGGCGGCACCTGATGGAATTCTGGATGATTGAACCAGAAATGGCTTGGTGTCACGAAGAAGAGAGTGAAGAGATTCAGGAACAATACGTTGCCTACCTGATCCAGGACCTGATTGACCACTGTTCACGGGAACTGGAAATGGTTGGCCGGAGCGTCAAAAGCCTGAAGCCGTTTACTGAATTGCCATACCCACGGATCACCTACAAGAAGGCCATCGAAATGCTGCAAAAAGGCGGCATTGACGTTAAGTACGGCGACGACTTTGGTTCACCAGAAGAAACCTACCTGGCAGACCAATTCAAGAAGCCGGTCTTCATTAAGAATTACCCCAAAGAAATCAAGGCCTTCTACATGCCATCTGACCCAACGGACGACCGGCAAGTTATTTGTGCCGACCTGTTGGCTCCAGAAGGCTACGGTGAAATCATTGGTGGTTCGGAACGTTCATACGACTACGAATACATCACCAACAAGCTGGAAGAAAACGGCTTGAGCAAGGAAGAATACGGCTGGTACGACGACCTCCGTAAGTACGGTTCGGTACCGCACTCTGGTTTCGGAATGGGTCTGGAACGGTTCTTAGCATGGGTAACCCTGCAAGACCACATCCGGGAAAACATTCCATTCCCACGGATGCTTAATCGGTTGAACCCATAAGGAAGAAGTGCGAAATCCCCCGCAGAGGGGCGATGATTAGCATAGGAAAAAGTCTGGCACGGTTACGGGCCGGGCTTTTTTCGTAGCTAAGCATTCAGCCCCGTGGGAATGGAGCACGTTAATAGAAGTGCGAAAAGCCGCGTATTAGGGCCGGATGGCCAGTATAAGAAAATGGTTAGCACGGATACGGGCTAGCCATTTTTCGTAACTGGACATTTAGGCCCGGCGGATTGTAGCACGTTAATAGAAGTGCGAAGTGGCCTTAAGTGGGCCCGTATGCCTAGCATCGTAAAAGGGTCTGGCGCAGGATGCGTCAGGCCTTTTTGTGTGCTAGGCACTAGGCCCACTGCCACGAAACACGTTAATAGAAGTACAAAATCCCCTAAAACGTTGAACGTTTTAGGGAGATTCTTTTAGTTTCTATTTGCTGAAAATTGGATTTTTGCAATTTAGGAAGCTTATTTTTGTATTCTATTTGCCGAAAATGCGATTTTCACGATTTAGGAGTCCTGTTTTAACACTCTATTTGCCGAAAACGCGGTTTTCAGCAAATAGCTGTCTTAAGAAATGCTATAATATTGTCAAATCAACGAAATTAGGAGGATCGATCATGAAGTATTTTCCACTGGCAAAATTCAAATACGTCACCCATAGTGATGAGGACCCGCGAATCGTCACGGAAAAAGAATACCAGCAGCGTCTTAATTCTTACACGACGCAAAAGACGGCCTTGTTCCCCCTCCTTACTTACCGAAGTGAGGAGCAAACCAGTGAATACCCTATTTTCTTTCTCCCCCTCCCCCATATTTTGGACTTAGCTGAACAGTTTCGCCTAAATTCGAAGCGAATCCAAAAGATTGCCGGACATCTACCACCGATTGCAATCAGTCAGTTCCTTAACTCACTTCTCATTGCGGAGATTTTCTACACCAATGAGATTGAAGGCGTCAAAACCAGCCAAATTGAAATTGGGACGGTTATCCAAGAGAATAACCTGATTGCCCATCGTCAAAATAACGTTTCTAAACGACGTCTCGGCTCCACAATTAAGCTTTACCAGAAAACGCAACATGGTAAGCCAATTCACATTAGTTCCCTTCACGATTTTCGAGCAATCTACGATATTCTTCTTAAGGGCGAAATCACCGCTGACCGGCTCCCCAATGGCCAAATTTTCCGGGACCAACTACCAAACGGTGAAGCCCTGACAATTAGCTCTGCTACTAAGGTCGTCCACCGGCCACCCGCTAGTGAAAGTAAGATCCAGCAGGCGTTGACTACGTTAATCACGTTTATGAATGACGATTATATGCCCGCCCTCTTTAAGGCCCTCATCACCCATTTTTTCTTCGAAAACACCCATCCGTTCCTCGACGGTAACGGACGGATGGGCCGGTACCTCCTTTCTTCCTATATTTCCAGCAAGTTTGACCGCTTTACTGGTTTCTCAGTGGCAACGGCCATCCACGCAAACGTTCAGCACTACTACAAGGCCTTCATCGAAGCTGATAACGCGGAGAACCGTGCTGATTTAACCTTCTTTATTGAATCCCTTCTAGACATTCTCGTGAGTCAGCAGCAGGAGAACCTTGTTAACTTACGCCAATCGATGGCCGAACTGGACAATGCCAAGCAGAAAATCCGTCAGTGGATTGAACACCACCAAGCGCACTTTCCTGAAAGGACATCACCTGAGCTGGTCGGTCAGGTATTATTCTCGCTTGCTCAGTCAAAGCTCTTCTCGTATCAGACCGTCCTGGGGATTCGGGACAATGAAATAATTGATAATAATAAGCAAAAAGGGTTCGCAAAGGCCCAGACCCGGCGGGCAATTGACTACCTGACTACCATGAATGCAATTAAGCTCACGTCCGCTAAACCCAAGCAACACGAAATCTTAATTGTCTAGCGAAAAGCGCCTCCTCAGCCCATGACTGATGAGACGCTTTATTTCACCCTAGTTCCAAATCATCCTGCCCACTCAAAAGCTGGTAGTTCTTCCTGATCAAATTAACGTTATCCTGGACGGCCGCTTCCGCTTGGCCCGCACTGACCAGGTCAAGGAGGTGCTGGCCCTCCCTTTGAAAATCAGCTGACCGCATATTCTCACAGGTCCACCGCCCCAGGGTCAGATAAATCGGTTTAAAGTTATTGACCAACAGGGGGTAGACATCGTTTTCGGAAGCCATCGCCAGAGCGTGAATGAAGTTAAAGTACTCCGCCGACCGGTCCTTTTCCGTTTCCGCATTGGCCATTCGGGCGAGGGCATACTTTGCCTGGCGTAGGCCCTCCTCATCATGCCGCCCGGCAGCGAGCCGGATAATGTCCGCCTCAATCTGGTTGCGGACCCGGTAAATCGACTTCAGCAAAGAGATTCGGTAGTGTCCGCCGTGGAAATTGATGATTTCGTTCATCGTCAGCAGGTCACCCGTGGCCCGGTAATCCGTAATGAATGCGCCATACCGCGGTTTGATTTCAATAAAGTGGCGGTCCTGCAGGCGTTTCAGACCCGTATTGATTACCGCCCGACTGACCCCCAGCTACTTTTCTAGCTCGCGCTCACTCGGCAGTTGATCCCCCGGTTGGTATTCACCCGTTAAAATGGCCGTTTTCAGCTGGTTAACAAACAGGTCCGTCGAACTCGGTGCATGGATTTTCTTAAATTCCATTGAATTATCCCCCCCTCTTGTACTGGTCATACCAGAAACCACAAGTGATGTTCTTAACAAATTATACCATATTACCCAATTAGCGATACCATTCATCCCCCGTCTCGCCTACAATGAAAGCGTAGTCAAGAAATTGTGAATGGAGGATGAATTACCATGGCAAAAAATTATGATGTCATCGTGGTTGGTGCAGGTAACGGTGGCCTCGTTGCTGCAGCAACCGCTTGTAAACTTGGTAAGAAAACTTTACTGATCGAACGGCACAACCTCCCCGGCGGCGCTGCTTCAAGCTTTGTCCGGGGCCGGTTTGAATTTGAGACCGCCCTGCACGAGTTGGCTGCCTATGGGCCGAAGGAAAAGCCGCAGGGAATCCGGCAGATGTTTAACTGGCTCGGCGTCGACCTAGCGATGCACGAGATTCCAGGCGCCTACCGCTACATCATTACCGGTAAGGATGGCTTTGATGTCGCCCTGCCAAACGGTCGTGAAGCCGTAATCGACAAGATTGAGGAAGTCGTTCCTGGTAGCCGGGCTGGCGTCAGCAAGCTGTTCGACTACGGTGAAGAATGCATCAAGGGCTACGACCTCCTGCAAGCGGGTAAGTTACTCCAAGAAGTTGCTAAATTAGCGCCCGCCTTTGTTAAGTACGCAACGGTTCCTTACGACCAAGTGTTAGCCGAACTTAACATTCCCCTCAAGGCCCGGCAGATTCTCGAAGCCTACTGGTGCTACATTGGGATTCCGAGCGATACCTTTGAGTTCCCATACTTTGCCGAAATGCTGGTCACCTACGTCGAGAACGGTGCCTACGCGCCAACTAACCGGAGCCACGAAATCACCACGGCCCTGGTCCACGCAATTCAAGCCAACGGTGGTGACGTCTGGTTTAACACCGAGGTTAAGCGGGTCCTGACTCAAGACGGTCAAGCTGTCGGTGTGCAGGTTGGCAATGACCAAATCTATGGCCGGCAGGTTATCTGTGACTTGGTACCGAACACAGTTTATGCCAAGATGATTGACCCGGCAGTTGTGCCGGAACACACCCTGAAGCTCACCAACGCCCGGCAGCTGGGGACGAGTGGCTACCTGGTTTACCTGGGACTAAATAAGTCTCCCGAAGAGCTTGGCATCAAGGATTACAGTGTTTTCATCTCTAGTACCGGCGATTCCCGGACCCAGTACGAACGGATGAACACCCTGGATCAAAACGACTTCATGATCATGAACTGCCTAAATATCGCTGTTCCTGGCTGTTCGCCGGCGGGGACCTCCCTACTCTACGCCACTCAGTTATACCGTGACGGTAGTTGGGACCAAGTCACCGCGGAAAACTATGACGAGGTTAAGGACAAGATTGCCCGGCGCGTTATCAAACAATACGAAGACGCTACGGGAATTAAAATCAGTGACGCCGTGGAAGAAGTCGCCATTGCCACCCCAGAGACCTTTGCCCGCTACATGCGAACGCCAAATGGCGATATCTACGGTTACTATGGTAAGAAGTGGGGCCAGACGATTGCCCGGATGGCTAACCTGGACAAGGAAGCCCAGCCAATTCCGCACCTCTACTTCTGCGGGGGCAGCAGCTTCATGATGGATGGTTACAGCAGCGCCTACTTCACTGGCTTTACGATTGGGAAGATGGCCTGTGCGGCATTAGACAAAGAGGGTGTTAAGAATGAATAAAAATGAAGAACAAGCAGCATTTACCAAACTAGGGGAGTTAAACCAACGCCGGCAAGAAGAGATTAACGCCGCCGCAGCTACGGACCTTCCAAAGACCTACCCAATGAACGAACTGGTTAAGGCCCTGCACCCGGCAACCCAATACCTCAAGGTGACGGAAATTATCGACCACGGCCCGGACGCCAAGAGCTTTGTCTTCGCGCCTGATAAGGACAAGGGCACCACTAAGTTGGCCACCTTCCAGCCTGGCCAATACATTTCCCTCCGCCTCCACATTGGAGATAGCTACGTAACTCGTCCGTACGCCATCCGTTCGACACCCCTGCAGGCTAAAGAGGGTAAGTATGTTTTGACCATGAAGCTGGTCAACGGTGGTTTCGTTACCCCTTACATCTGGAAGAATTGGCAGGTGGGTACCACCGTTGCCGCCTCTGGTCCCGCGGGTGAACTCTTCTACGAACCCCTTCGTGACGGCAAAAATATTGTCGCCATCGCCGGGGGTAGTGGGATTACCCCATTTTATTCTATGGCCCAAGCAATTCTGGAAAATACCCTGGATGTTAACTTGACCATCCTCTACGGGAGCCGCCGCCACGATAACATCCTCTTGGGAGACGAACTCCAGGGGATCGCTGAGCAGACCAACCGGGTCAAGCTGGTCAACGTCCTCAGCGACGAAGAAGTACCTGGTTTCGAACACGGCTTCATCAGTAAGGACCTGATTGAAAAGTATGCTCCGGCAGCTGACTACTCCATCTTCATCAGTGGGCCATCAGTAATGTACCAGTTTGTGATGAAGGAAGTTGCCCAGCTCCACTTAGCACCAGGACGGGTTCGCCACGAATTAAACGGTAATACCGCCGCACCGGACCAATTTGCTGGTTACCCGGCAGAAGCCAAGGGGAAGACCTTCTCAATGACCGTCATCACCCGGGACCAATCTAAGACGATTCCGGCAGCGGCCAACGAGTCCCTGTTGATTGCCCTGGAACGGGCGGGAATCATCGCCCCATCAATGTGCCGGAGTGGTATTTGTTCAGCTTGCCGGTCACAAGTTCTGGATGGGCACACATTCACGCCTACCGAATTTGATCACCGTCGAGCTGCCGATAGGGAATTCGGTTACGTCAACACCTGTGTTGCCTACCCAACCAGTGACCTCACTCTGAAGGTTCCAGTCCATGACTATGCCAACCAATTTGGCTAAAATCTAGCAAGCGAATAGGCCTCCTTTACGTATTGGTATTAAATAGCCGCGCGCATTTGAAAGTCGAATACGCGCGGCTTTTATTTTGCCGTTCCCACCGGTATGATATTAGTAACGGATAATTTAAGGAGGAATCGGTATGATTCGCGCAGTGGCAACAGATATTGATGGGACGTTTTTACGTCAGGACCGGACTTTTGACCGGAAACTCTTTGACCGCGTCTACGCGGCGATGCAAGCGCAGGGAGCCCGCCTGATCATCGCCAGCGGAGACCAATACTACTTTCTCCGGTCCCTCTTCCCTGACCAGGCCGACCAGCTCGCCTACGTTGCGGAAAACGGCGTCCTGACCGTCGACCAAAATGAGGAACTTGCCTGTGACCGCTTGTCGGCAGAAGATGTCCGCAAGATCACGACCTACCTGGACACCCTTCCCGGGATCAACTACTGTGCAAGTGGGCGCCGCTACGCCTACGTTTTAAACCGGGCCGATGACGACTTTAAGCAAATCATCCCCAACTTCTACACCCGGATCAAGACCGTTGATGACGTCAATGATGTTGACGATGACTTCATTTTCAAATTCGCGTTGAACGTTCCGCACGACCGCCAGGCAGCCCTCACCCACGACATCAACACCCGGTTTGCGGGCGTCATCCGGGCAACCGCCAGTGGCTATGGCGCGGTTGACCTGATTATCCCGGGGATGGATAAGTCATACGGGCTTAGGCTCCTCCTCAAGCGCTGGCAGCTGAATCCGGCCGACTTGGCCGTGTTTGGCGACGGGGAAAACGATCTCGAGATGTTTGACCTCGCCGGCACGAGCTACGCAATGGGAAATGCCCCGGCCAACGTGCAGGCAGCCGCGACCCGGGTCATCGGCACCAACAATGACCAGGCGGTCCTCCACCAGCTTGCGGAAATTTTTATGTAAGTAAAAAAAAAGATCCGGAAAACTTCACCGTTTTTCGGGTCCTTTTGTACATTATTCCCTTATTCCTTCACTATCTAGGAAGTTAGCCCACTGCTTAGTGACATTAGCAAAGGAGAACTTGGCAGCCGCCGCCTGCGCATGGTCAGCGTAAGATTTCAGCTTGACGGGGTTGGTCAATAGTTCTTCCAGGGTAACGTACAGGGCATGCGGGTCCCCCGCCGGCAGGAGCCGCCCGCTGACTTGGTCATCGACAATCTCGGCGGGCCCGTAGTTAATGTCATAACTGACAACCGGGCAGCCGTGTCCCTGCGCCTCGAGGAGGGCCATCGCAAAGCCCTCGTACGAGCTGGTCAGCACCTCAATTTGGGCCGTTTCGTAAACCTCTGTCAGGTCGTGGCGGTACCCACAGAAGTGGACGTAATCGCCCGCCTTGCAGTCCTTCACCAGCCGCTTCAACGATTTTGACGTTGCGTAGTTGTCCCAGCTGTCGTCAAAGCCGTAAATCTTCAGGTCAACCTGGGGGTACTTGGCGTGGAGGAGGATGACCGCATTAATGATGTGGTCCAGGCGTTTTACGTTCGTCAACCGAGCCACGGCAATCAGCTGGCCCGGGCGCCGCTTGGCAAACGGGATATGCTTTTTCAGTTGCTCATCAGCCAGGTAGGTCACCGGAATCCCGTAACTCGCGGACGTTTTGAACCGCCGGGCCGCATCCTGGGCCTCCCGCTTGGTTGCCGAGATCAGGCCACTGATTTGCCCGTCCTGGAGCATCTTCTCCAGGGGCTCGTAGACCTCAAACAGCTTACCATCTGGGTCACCGTCAGCGGTGTAGGTGGAATGAAAGACCTGGTAACAGGGCACGTGGGTCTTCATTAGGCGGAAGGCCGCAAAGTCAGCATCCGACCGGTCATTGATCAGGACCGGGTGCGAACTTTCGCTGAGCAGGCGGTCTAAGAAGTGGGCGCGCAGGCCCATTTCGTTATCAAACTGGTACATGTTTCCCTGGTCATTCAACTGGATAAGAGTCAGCACGGCAACGTTGTTTTCACCACCGCGGTAGTGGTAAACCAGCTTTACGCGGCCCTTACCATCATAGTACTGGCGCGTTACCATCCGGGCCCGGTCCTCATAGAATTCCGTGTAGGACAGGCAGCCCTGGTCATAGAAGTCCCGCCGGTCGGTAAAGCCGAAGCGGTCTAAGTAATCAACGTAGTAAAGGCGGTCACCGTTCATGACAACCTTGATCCGTTCCTTATCGTCTTGGTAGGCCACGTTTCCCTTAACCGTAAAGCCGGGCTGGTGGAGGATTTTGTCAATAATCTGCTGGTCGTCACCCGTATTTTGGTAGGGTAGCTGTTGGAAGTACTGGAACAGGTTAACCACCCTTCCTTCGATATCAAGTTTCTTCTCCACTTCATAATGGGCGTGGTTGTACTCTAAGGTGATGATTTTGGCAGGTTGCTTTAAGTGGTCAAAAATCTTAAGGCGCTGCGCCTGGGCCAGCTCAATAGCCGACGTCAGCCTGTCCTGACGGCTGGTAATAAAATAAAACATCCACTATTCCTTCTTCGTTTTTATCGCTATACCTAATTTACCATACCTTTTCCTCTTGCGGTGGTCCTAAGTTAAGACTTGTCACCAGAATAATTGGCCACTAAAATATCATTAAAAAAGAATGAGCTGGTGAAAAAATGACAACTAAGAAACTGCTGCTTTTATCAACCGGGGGCACCATCGCCTCGGTTGTCTCCGATTCTGGCCTGGTCCCTGGTGAATCCGGCGAGTCTTTGCTTAAGATGCTCGGCCGAATTCCCTACAAGATCGTTGTCAAAGACATCCTCGAACTCGATTCATCAAACATTCAGCCCGAGGAGTGGAAACTAATCGCCCGGGAAATCTACAAGTACCGCAACGATTACGACGGCATCGTTGTTTCACATGGAACCGACACGATGGCCTACACCGCCTCGATGTTGACCTTCATGTTGCAAAACATCAACCTCCCTGTCGTCCTGACGGGTAGTCAGGTGCCGATGAACGTCATCCTGAGTGATGCCCCCGGCAACTTACGGGTGGCCTTTGCGGCCGCTGCCAAGTGCGCTCCGGGAATCTATTTGGCCTTTGACCGGCAAGTGATCCTGGGTTGCCGCAGCGTTAAGGTCCGCACGACCTCCTTTAACGCCTTTGAGAGCGTCAACGTCCCGCCGGTCGCCCGGGTCACCTCGGACGGCTTTGAAATCCAAAAAGCAGAGAAGGTCAGCAACGGTCAGTGCAAACTAAACACCGACATTGACGCCAACGTTTCTCTGGTTAAGCTTTTTCCGGGATTTGACCCCCGCCTCCTCCACGCGATGGCACAGAGCGGTTGTCACGGGATTGTTATTGAGGCGTATGGACTTGGTGGCATGACTTATATTCGGCGTAACCTGGTTGCGGCCGTCGGTAAGCTGATCCGGCGGGGCATCCCGGTAATTGCTTCTAGCCAGTGCCTGTATGAACGAAGTGATTTAACTAAGTATGAGGTTGGGCAACAGGCGCTCCTCCAGGGGGCCATCAGTGCCCATGACATGACGTCCGAGAGTGCCATCACCAAGTTAATGTGGGCCCTCGGTCAGGGGATGGACGTTGCTGCCGTGGCTAAATTCTTCAATACCAACGTGGCGGGCGAGGTCACCCTAAACTAGTCGAGGTGGGTATTCAGGTATTCCTTAACGGTGGCTTCCGGCAGCTTACTTCCCCCGGTAGCCCAGGCAACGTGAATACTGTTCTTCATGATCTCCGGTGTCAGGCCGTGGTCGGCCATGTACTTCTTCCCGGCTGCCGTGTTAAACAGCATCACCGGTCCCGCAAAGGCCGCACAGGAGGATGGTTCGATAATCCGGTCCTCGGTGTCGTGAAGGAGGCGCATGTAGTCGAAAAGCTTGGCGTCATCCACCGTGACGTCCCCGGCCAAGATTGGCTTCATGATCCGCCCGGCAATCCCGGATGGCCGGCCACAAGCCAGTCCATCCGCGGCGGTCTTCCCGTCAATGCCAACGTCCTTAACACTGATCTGCTCATTGAGGCCGGTAGCCATTCCGAGGCCAACACTCGGGCAGTGGGTTGGCTCAACGAAGAAGGTATGGACTGCGTCACCGAAGAGGATCTTCATCCCGTAGCAGACCCCGGCCGGGGAGCCCCCAACACCACACGGGCTGTAGATGAACATTGGGTGGTCACGGTCAACCTTAATGCCGAGATCCTTAAGCTGCTTTCTCATCCGCAGGGCCGCCACCGCGTAGCCCAGGAAGAGGGTTGCGGATTTTTCATCGTCCACGAAGTAACTGTGCGGGTCAGCATCGGATTCCTTCCGTCCCTGGGCAACTGCCGTGTTGTAGTCACCAGTGTATTCAATGACCTTGGCCCCCTTCTTTCGTAAGAGGTCCTTCTTCCACTGGGTCGCGTCCGCAGACATGTGGACGATTGCCTTGAAGCCAAGGCCCGCAGCCGTAATCCCGATCGACAGGCCGAGGTTCCCGGTCGAGCCCACCTGAACCTTGTACTGGCTGAAAAGCTGGCGGGCGGCCGGGCGGGCCAGCTTGGTGTAATCGTCATCCTTATCCGCGATAATCCCGTTTTCAAGGGCCAGCTTTTCCGCAAACTTGAGGACCTCGTACACTCCACCCCGGGCCTTGATTGACCCGGCAACTGATAATTCGGAGTCGAGCTTTACCAGCAGGTGGCCGCTAAAGTTCTCCTTTTCAGCCAGGACCTGACCCATCTTGTCGGCCAAGACCAGGGGTGATTCAATGATTCCGTGGGTCTCAATCGTCTCGGGGAAGACCTTTTCAAGCAGGGGGGCGTAGCGGTGGAGGTCAGCATCGGATGCTTCAATGTCCTCAATTGTAAACCGCTCGTGCTGCCAAATCTGGTCGTTAGCTAAGGCCCCTGGGTTCAGCCACAGGGTCGGCTTGAGGTCCAGGAAGTCCTTGATATCAGGATGCTCACGTAATAGTTGCTGCTTATCAATTGCCATAATTAACTACCCCCTACTAAGATTGTGAATTATTGTACAATTATAGTTTAGCAAAACTAAAGCGCTTTCACAATATAAAGCTTATCATCTCATCGTGATAATTTATTATTGTTACCCGTCGTCGGCATCCCCCGGTTCTGCTGTGGTTGCCGGTGTTTTAGCACGTGGCGCTGGATAAGCAGAATGACCTGCTTGTTTTGGGGCAACGCAGAGTGCTGAGCCAGTTTCCCCGTCACCGTTACCTGGGTATAGCTTTTGACGACTCCCTGGTAGATGTACTTGCCCGCCTCCACACTGCTTACCGGAACGAGCCCGTCTTCAACATAGTTCTCGGAACCGGCAATAGAATACACGATCATATTCTTAGGGAGCTTATCCCGGTTCTTTTCAAAGTCACGGAGCATCTCCGTCTTCCGGTTAATCGGTTCCGCAAAGTTAAACGGGCTGGCGATCGTCAGCAGGCGGGTAATCTTAATCTGGCGTTCGTTAAAGTAGTGTTCAAGATAGTAGGTGTAGATTAGGCCCCCGTTTGAGTGACCGATTCCCTTGAAGTTGTTGAAGGCGTACCGGCTCTTTAGCTGGTTAAAAGCCCGGCTAAACATCTTTGCCTGGAGCTTGATGTTGCTGTAACCATCGTGATTATTCTCAAAGCCGACCACAATGAAGGGCTCCCGGTCACGCGGCCGGATCTTGCCGGTGTAAACAATCCGGCCGCTGTTATAAACTTTGACCTTGAGAAGGCTGTGATCCTGATGGTCAAGGGCGTTCAATTTCTTAACCAGGGTATCAAAACGGTTAACGGATGCACTACTACCCGGAATCATGATGACCGGTGACATGGGTGACCGTTGCCGTGTTTCCATCTGGTCCACGTTACGGTTTGTCCACCGCCCCGCTAAGGCCGCACAGATCCCGATTGCCAGGAAGAGACAAATTAGTACCCACCAGCGGCGACGTCTAGTGTTGTCCATGCGCTTCACCCGCCTTTCGCTGCCCAGCCAGCCGGTCCTCTACCCGGTCAGCTAGTTTAACAAAGGGAATGTAGGCCAAAACGTCAATCGCCAGTAAAACCAGCGACCATAAAAGGGCCCACCAGCTGCCGTCCGTTTCTACCAGGGCAGCGAGTACCCCAGGGGTCCCGTATGGCGCGGGATAAACCAGGGGTGAAATAATATGAAACATGATCAGGCCACTCGCCAATACCATGTTAAGGAGGGGCAACAAGACGAAGGGTAAGACGTAAATGGGGTTGAGCATGACCACACAACCCATGGTCAGGGGCAAGTTAGTGTTGAAGAAGACTGGAATGGCGCTGGTCTTGGCGACTGTCCGTTGGTTCTGATGGTGGCTGACCCACAGGATAGCGATCAATAAGGCCAGGGCTAATCCCACCCCACCGAACTGGCCAAAGCCGTTGTACAAAGCGGCTGGCGTGAAGGGATAGGGAACGTTCAGGCTGGTCTTGTGGGTCAAGGCATAGTTGAGGTTCGCGAAGAGCTCACTCTTAAACATCTCGTTTGAAATGCTGATGGACTCGGCAAAGCCCAACCAGGTCAAAACCGTTGCCAGGATTGCCATCAACATGGTCGTCGCGTAGTTACTGTGACTATCTACCGCGGCGGTGACCGCCTGGTTGATCATGACATCAAGTCCCGTCTGCCTTGCCAGGGCATAGCAGAGGTGGAACAAAAAGGCCACCAGGAGGGCCAGCAAGATGGGGGTCAGGTTGGTAAAGGTGCTCTTCAGGATGTCATTGCTTTTGGTATCGAAATTATTGATTGACGTCTGGTGACCGAACTTGACGAATATCAGGCCCACCAAGTAGCCAACCACAACCCCGACAATGAACCAGTTGGCCGTGTAGTAACGCATGTCAACGGTGTTACCTGCAGGCCGGATGCTATGGTAAAACCCCAGGACGTAGCAGGCCATTGCAATAATACCGATTGACGGAATTTCACGGTGGTGTTGGCGGACCGTTAGCTGGGCACTAACGAACGCGGCGTAAGGGGCTAAGAAGCCGACGGTTACCACACTGACGTCGCCAAACAGGTTTTGCAAGAAACGGTACTGGGGGAGCCAGTGCTTGATATATAGGACACTGCCCAGGAAACCGTCGGGAGAAAAACAGACGAAGCTCAGGATCCCCGCAAAGCTACCGATCAGGGCCACGGGAAAGAGGGTAACCATCGTTCGCTGAATAATTTGAATAAATGATAATTGCCTAAAACGAACTAGGGCGTCTACTATCTTCTCACTATTAGCCATTATTTTCGCCTCCTTGGCCCTCATTATAGCGACTTTTCCCCACCGGAAATAATATTATTCGCCGAAATGAGAAAAATTCGCGAAAACGTCTCATAAAAAATACCGCACCACCATTAGGCCAATGCCCAATCGCTGTGCGGTATTTCTACTTTCAATTTTACTTATCGTAGAAGTGTTGCCACTCCTTATTGACGTTTTGACGCATCGTCTTGTTACCAGACCATGAAGGCACCTTGACGACCCCATCAATCTTACTCTTGGGTACGAAACCCCAGTAACGACCATCGTTAGAAACGCTTCGGTGATCCCCCAGGACGAAGTATTCACCCTTCGGCACCTTGGTTGCACCGTTATGTTTCAGCCAGCTGTTCTGCACGGAAATGCTCTTCAGCGTCCAATTACCGGTCCCCGCGGTCCGCTGGTCCTTGCTGATGTAGTTTTGGTTGATCTTCTTGTTGTTAACGTAAATGTTGCCGTTCTTCGATTGAACCTTGTCACCAGGCAAACCGATTACCCGCTTGACGTAGTCCGTCTTCTGGGCTACCCGGGGGTCAACCCCGTTGGCATCGAATACAACCACGCTCCCGTGGTGGATCTTCGCCGTCTTCAAACAGAAGACCCGTTCATTGTTAACCAGGTTGGGTTCCATTGATGGTCCATCGACCCGGACAATTTGAAAAACAAACTGTTTAATCAGCAGTGCAATTAATAATCCAATAACGATGGGGACAATCCAGCTCATCGTTTCGCGAAATGCTTTCATAACCTGTGCCTCTCTATAAATTAATTTTCAATTTGCCGAATGTAGTCTGCGGCAATCTTACTATCAGTTGCGTACGGGGTATCAACGCCCTTGATCTTTTGGTAGGGGTCCTCCCCCTTGCCGGCAAGAACAACGATATCATCGTTTCCGCTATTGTCAATTGCCTTTTTAATGGCGGTTGCCCGGTCCATCTCGTATTGGACCTCACCAACCTGGTCGTGGTCAATATGGGAATTTATTTCCCGGGCAATATTCATCGGGTCCTCAAAGCCAGGGTCATCGGTCGTAAGGATGATTCGGTCGGGATGCTCTTCTGTGAGGGCCTTCCCGAATCCCTGGCGGCGGGAAATTCCCTTGTCACCAGTGGCCCCCAGGACAACCGTCACCTTACCGGCATCCGTCTGCCGCTTCAAAAAGGCCAGGAGCCGCTTAAGACTCGCGTAGTTGTGGGCGTAGTCAATGTAAACCGTCCCGTGCTGCTTAGTCCGCTGCATCTCCATCCGGCCCTTGATATGAACATGGTCAAGGGTGGCTTTGGCATCGTCTGCTTTAGCCCCCACCAGGGCCGTCGAAATAATTGCCGCAACGGCGTTCCCTTCGTTGTAGTCACCGGGCACACTGGTGGTGTAACGCTCGTTAAGGGCAAAGCGCTGCGCCTTTTCTGAGCAGGCCCGCAGCTCAAATTCACTCTCGTGGAGGTCCTCCAAGTCATTACGGTACTCAAAGTCAATCGCTGCCCCTTCTGGCAAGGTGACGTCCGCCCCGTGCCGGGCAAAGAGGTAGATATTCTCCGGCTGGGTCGTGGTCTTGGCCGCATAGTAAACATCGGCCAGGTGGTCCGTCTCGGCATTGATCAGGCAGGTATCGGAATTAACCAGCAGCTGTTCCTTGCAGTGCAGGTAGTCCGCAAAAGTTGGGTGCTCGTTGCGCCCAATGTGGTCCGGCGTGATGTTCAAAAAGATCCCGACGTTAAAGTGGAGGCCATAGGTCCGGTTCTTCTTGTAAGCCTGTGATGATACCTCCATCACCAGGTGGGTCATCCCGTTATTAACCGCTGCCCGCATATCGTGAAAGAGGTCTAGAGATTCAGGAGTGGTTAAGTCCGACTTGAAGCGGTCACCTGGCTGGTTGCCAAGGACCCGGTCAAGGGTTGAGAAGAGGGCCACGTGGTTCTTCGTTGCGTGGGCCAGGATATGGTCAGCAAAGTAGGCCGTCGTGGTCTTCCCCTTCGTCCCGGTAATTGCGATGATCTGCAGGTCATTTTGTGGGTAGCCATAGAAGGCCGCCCCCAGCAGAGCCATTGCCTTCTGTTCATTATTAACGATGATTGCCGGCAGGTCGCCCCCTTCAGGGTATTCCTGTTCAGCAACGTAGGCGATTGCCCCCTTTTCCTTGGCCATCGTTAAATACTTAGGCAGGAAGTTCCCCTTACAGAAGAACAGGGTTCCCGGCGTCACCTTCCGCGAATCATAGGATACATTCGTGGCGGTAAAATCGGTTAAGTTGCTAATATGATCCAATAAATGGTGCTCGCGCAGTAGCGTTAGTGCAGGCGTAACATGCAATTCCATATATTATTGACCCCTCTTGATTTTCTCTCTTAAAACTCTATTATTTCATTTTTTCTGGCAAATGTGAATGGCCCTAACAAAAAAGGAAGCTGGGAAAAAGCTTCAGAGTGCTCCGTATGGCTAGTATAGGACGATTGTTGGCACGGTACGGGCCAATGATTGTCCGTAATCAATGGACTTGCTTCGCGGCGCTAGACACTAGCCTATTTGGTTTTTCCGCGATTACTGTGTAATATTCGGAAAACTAAAAGAGGATGGTGAGAAAACAAGTTTTTGAAGTGCAATACAAAAGTTGGACAAAATTAGATAATTAAGCTGCTAGGGCAT
>NZ_AZGM01000034.1 GCF_001435935.1 Limosilactobacillus panis DSM 6035 | reverse complement strand
ATATGCCCTGTGATACCAAGGGATCAGTCTGTCTTCATACTTTCAAGTTTCAGATAAATACTAAAATGTAAGTAAGAATAATAAAGTAGTATAGGTATTTACATTCCACTTCTATTAGATAAATACACTTAACTCGGTTCCAGTCAACGTGAGCTAATGTGTAATTTACATTCCACTTCTATTAGATAAATACCTAACAACTTGCTTAATTTCAGTCCTGTTCTTAATATTTACATTCCACTTCTATTAGATAAATACCATAATTACGATTGGGGATATGATCCACAAAATGAAAATTTACATTCCACTTCTATTAGATAAATACCTCAGCTAGTCAAGTGCAAGCTTAGGAGGTATAAATTAATTTACATTCCACTTCTATTAGATAAATACCCCAATCATAGACTTGGTCATCATTGATAAGTCCTTGATTTACATTCCACTTCTATTAGATAAATACGCTAAGATTATCTTGAAAGAATGAGTGATGAATACAGATTTACATTCCACTTCTATTAGATAAATACCTCCATTAAAGCGTCGTCCCTGTGGTCATAAACACTTATTTACATTCCACTTCTATTAGATAAATACCGATAAGCCACGCGTTGAAATCGAGGTGAAGGAAATATTTACATTCCACTTCTATTAGATAAATACCCGTAGTTCCGGTAAGGATTGTCAGGGTCCTTTTTGTATTTACATTCCACTTCTATTAGATAAATACGTCGTCGATGGCACTGGTCAGATAGGTCATTAGATATTTACATTCCACTTCTATTAGATAAATACCCCCCGATTCCAATTGTGGTAAATGCAACTTTAGAAGATTTACATTCCACTTCTATTAGATAAATACCTGGTCTTGAATCGTGATATGAAAACTAGTCTTCGGCATTTACATTCCACTTCTATTAGATAAATACCCAGACCGCTTGATTACTAAAGACGAATATATGGATAATTTACATTCCACTTCTATTAGATAAATACTAATATTAATCCTCAATCCAGTGGACTATTAACAAATTTACATTCCACTTCTATTAGATAAATACTTCGGTTTCACCCAAGATCATTTCAGCTCCTTCAGTATTTACATTCCACTTCTATTAGATAAATACATTACCAGGATTGCCTTGTACACCCTGTTCTCCTTGATTTACATTCCACTTCTATTAGATAAATACTGCAAGGCATAGCAAAAGCCCGTGCAAGCCAGCTAGATTTACATTCCACTTCTATTAGATAAATACACAGATCCCCCTTATGATGTTCACGCCAGAAAAGGTATTTACATTCCACTTCTATTAGATAAATACTTAACCGTGATTGCTTGGACGCTGATTCCTTTTATAATTTACATTCCACTTCTATTAGATAAATACTGGCTAATTGACGATGACTTGGATCCACCTCATTAATATTTACATTCCACTTCTATTAGATAAATACGTAGCCCCTAGAAGTAGCATTCCTAACCAAAATTTTATTTACATTCCACTTCTATTAGATAAATACCAGAACTGTTTGTAGCAGCAAATGCTGTCTCGGTAGTATTTACATTCCACTTCTATTAGATAAATACATCTCATCGCCCCAGATTTGTAACCACTTTCCTGTCTTATTTACATTCCACTTCTATTACTGAAACTTGAAAGCCCTGAATTGCAATGAAATCATTGTGGTTCAGGGCTTTTGG
>NZ_AZGM01000033.1 GCF_001435935.1 Limosilactobacillus panis DSM 6035 | reverse complement strand
AAAAGCCGAAGCTGACGCAGCTCCGGCTAGTTTTCGTGCTTTCAAGTTTCAGTAATATAATCTGAATAAAGGAATTATAGGGTCACCAAAACACTTTCAGTTTGAATAATTCCTGTCTACAAGTTTATAAAGCAAATGACTCATCAAAAGTAATAAACTACTTAAAACTAAACTGATAGAAGTAGGGAGAACAATGAAATTCAAACCATGTATTGATCCCAATAGTGCCAATATTAAGAATAAAGCAGATGCAAACTAAGATATCTTTTTAACTCGTTGAAAACCAAAAAATTTAGTAACATAGTTTCGGCTATGACTAACACTTGATCTTAAATCGATGATTATGCTCCTTATTAAATGTTATTGAACAATACAAGTGTACTATCAATACGACTAATTAGTAACTATATTTACCCTCTCGTCCCCTATTTCTCAAATTTTCACACGTCAAAATTGTCAGAACGCTTGCTACTATTGAGCTACAGTGATTCACTAAGAATCAAAGTAACACGATAAGTAGTCGCGTAAGAAGGCAGTAACGTTTTTTAACGTAAAATAACCAGTTATAACGGCTAAAAAACGCTATAATTAGCTATTAAACTATATCTAGTATTGACTAGAAGATTCGAATCTCCGACATCATTTCTTCTTTCAAAGTCTAGCCTTATCATTACATACTCAATGACCTTGTATTATTATTACAAAACGTCGAAGTTATACAGATCCCTGATTTATTCATAAAAATACACAAAATACCCATCAAACACATGTTTCACGCGTT
>NZ_AZGM01000032.1 GCF_001435935.1 Limosilactobacillus panis DSM 6035 | reverse complement strand
TAACCAGATTATACCGGAACTTTGGCTAAAAAGCTTGTTTTAAGACAGACCCTAATCATGAATAAATAGTGATTATCTTAAACCGCCACTTAACACTTCCATTAATATTGTTAAGAAGGAGAGCAGATAAATTGCGGTTTTTGTTGCACTGTAAAACAAGAATCGTCAAACGAAATTGACTTTAATAACTTTGAAATTTTATAATAAAAACATTACAAAAATATTATTTGCTTTTAATCCTGCTAATAATGTTCAAGATTTCCTGGAGGTGTCGTAGTAAATGGGAAGGCAAAGAAACATTGACACCGCATTTTTTGGACAGCCTCGTGGATTATCGACCCTGTTCTTTACTGAAATGTGGGAACGGTTTAGTTACTATGGAATGCGGGCAATCCTGATATTTTATATGTACTATGCTGTCACAAAGGGTGGTTTAGGCTTTAACCAGGTAACCGCTGCCTCAATCATGTCGATTTACGGCTCACTGGTTTATTTGTCCAGCGTAATTGGCGGTTGGCTTTCGGACCATATTTGGGGATCCCGGCGAACAGTCTTTTATGGTGGTGTTTTGATCATGTTTGGTCACATTGCCCTTTCGCTCCCCTTTGGTCGGTGGGGATTGTTTACCTCAATTGCCTTGATTGTTATGGGGACCGGCTTACTGAAGCCCAACGTTTCTGAAATGGTTGGCAGTCTTTACAGTGATGAAGATAGTCGGCGGGCATCCGGATTCTCCTTATATCTTTTTGGAATCAACTTGGGGGCTGCCGTGGCCCCATGGGCAGTACCGTGGGCGGCGGATGGTTTTGGTCTAGGACTTTTTCATGGACAGATGAATTTCCATGCCGGTTTTTCTTTGGCAGCTGTTGGAATGTTCTTTGGGTTAGTCCAGTACCTAATTGACGGTCGTAAATACTTGCCGTCAGTAAGTCTTAAGCCTGAAGATCCACTGAAGGCGGGACAAGGTCGTCCGGTAATAAACAAGACGGTTTGTGGTGTTGTCTTGTTAGCAATCATTCTTGGTGTTATGGGGTTAGCCGGTAAATTGACCATTGCAAACGTCATCATGTTGATTACGATTGTTGCTATTTTACTGCCAATTTACTACTTTGTTTTGATGCTCCATTCCAAGAAAGTTACCAAGATTGAACGGGCTCGTGTGCGGGCTTATATTCCATTATTCTTTGCGGCGGTTATTTTCTGGATAATTGATGAATCTGGTTCAGTTGTCCTTGCGCTGTTTGCTGCTCAACGGACGGTTCTTCATATTGGGAGCTGGCATTTTGCCGCCGCCAATTTCCAGACGCTTAATCCATTATTCATGATGATCTTAACACCACTGTTTGCCGTTTTATGGGACCACCTCAAAAAACGGCCAAGTGCACCGGCAATGTTTGCCCTCGCCCTTGTCTTTGCTGGATTATCCTATGCCTTTATGGCCTTACCAGGATTAATTCATGGTACTACTGCCGGACGGGTATCACCATTCTGGCTGGTGGGTTCTTGGTTCATTGTTGAACTTGGCGAAGTTACTCTTTCGCCAGTTGGCCTATCGATTACCAGCTCATTAGCCCCACAAGCATTTAAGTCGCAGATGATGAGTATGTACTTCCTAGCTGACGCTGCTGGGCAAGCGGTTAACGCACAGATTGTTAAGTTCTACTCGTCAGCTACCGAGGTGCCTTACTTCCTGACAATTGGGACGACTAGCATTGCGTTTGGTATTTTGCTGTTCTTCTTTGTCAAGAAGATTCGTAGTTTGACCGAAGAGTAAGAAAAAGGGGTGAAGAAGTTGGATAAAGAAAAGCTGACGACCGCGTGGCAAAGGGTAATGGCTAAGTACGGAAACCAGGCGGCAGTTGCTATTCAATTTGTAAATGACGATGAAGTCCTGGCAACCACTAATGCGCCATCTTTTCGCTACGAAACGGCCAGCACTGTCAAAGTAGCTGTTCTAGCGCTCCTGTTAAAGAAAACGGGTGGCCAGCTTAACGCGACCCAGCGAGAGCTTACGGAACGAATGATTCGTTATAGTGATAATGATGCGACTACGACGATTCTGGAAAATTACTTGGGCGGGATGCTCTCACTCCAGTCCCTATACCAGGATTTGGGGATGGATAGCACCACCGCTTCGTCATGGTGGGGGACCACATTAACCGTCCCAAGCGACCAATTGAAACTGTTACGGATGATCTACTGTAACTCACCTGCCAACTACTTGAGTGACTCATCACGGGCCTATATCAAGAAACTGATGGGAGAAGTTGCAATCAGCCAGCAGTGGGGAATTTCAACCGGAAAGAGTGAATACTATCTTAAAAACGGCTGGCGCCCCGCCAGTGACAATGGCAAATGGGAAGTTCACAGTATTGGTTATGTTCCAAATGGTCAAGAAAGCTATATAATTGCTATTTATACCCGTAATAATCGTAATTACGCTTCCGGAGTCAGTTTGGTCGAGGACCTTGCACGGGCAACTCAAAATAGTATCTAATGTTTAGGAAGCTGGGAAAAAAGCTTCAGAGCGCTCCGTATGGCTAGTATAGGACGATCGTTGGCACGTTACGGGCCGGCGATTGTCCGTAACTAGACACTAGGAGCGCGCTTTTTTTCCGCGATTACTATGTAATATTCTAGAAATACAAAAAGGGTGAGAAAAATTGTAGTTTTTTCTCACCCCCCTTTTTAGGTTAAAAAAAGAAACCATTTTCTATTACAAAATAATTTCATTCAAAAATAATCGATTTAAACACTTGATATGACGGCGATTCTTTAGTATTATGGATAGGTGCTTGAGCGTTGGAGGTAGATTTGCCCTATCCCCATAGCGGTTTAAGCTGCGAAGCGATGATGCGGAAGGTTGCGACACACCCGGCCGCTTTGCCACAGGATGTGGCGGTAATTTCCGCGGAGCTAGTCAAATTTTAAATCTGACGAAGGAGGGAACATAATGGCAAAACAAAAGATTCGTATTCGGTTAAAGGCTTATGAACACCGTATTCTCGACCAATCTGCTGATAAGATCGTTGATACCGCTAAGCGGACAGGTGCTCAAATCTCAGGCCCAATCCCGTTACCAACTGAACGGACTCTCTACACTGTTATCCGTTCACCACACAAATTCAAGAAGTCGCGGGAACAATTTGAAATGCGGACTCACAAGCGTTTGATCGACATCATTGATCCAACACCAAAGACTGTTGACTCATTAATGAAGCTCGACCTGCCAAGTGGTGTTGACATCGAAATCAAATTGTAATTATTTTCTACTATATAAAAGAACAAACTAAAACATTGAAATTGGAGGTGTACTCATGGCCAAAGGAATCTTAGGTAAAAAGGTTGGAATGACTCAAGTCTTCACTGACAATGGTGAATTGGTTCCAGTTACTGTTATTGATGTAACACCAAACGTTGTTATGCAAATTAAGACTGTTGAAAACGATGGTTACAACGCTGTTCAACTTGGCTTTGATGACAAGCGTGAAATCTTGAGTAACAAGCCTGAACAAGGTCATGCAGCAAAAGCAAATACGACCCCTAAGCGCTTCATCGGTGAAATCCGTGACGCTGAATTAGGGGATGACATCAAGGTTGGAGACGAAGTTAAGGCTGATATCTTCAACGAAGGTGAAACTGTCGACGTTACGGGTACTACCAAGGGTCATGGTTACCAAGGTAACATCCACAAGGATAACCAATCACGTGGACCTATGGCTCACGGTTCTCGTTACCACCGTCGTCCAGGTTCATTGGGTGCCATCATTAACCGTGTATTCAAGGGTATGAAGCTCCCTGGCCGGATGGGTAACAAGACTGTTACTATGCAACACTTACGAGTTGTTAAGGTTGACTTAGATAACAATGTATTACTCATCAAGGGTAACGTTCCTGGTGCTAATAAGTCATACGTTACTATTAAGAACTCTGTGAAGGCTAACACTAAGAAGAGCCTGAGCAAGCAACACAACAAATAATAAGAAAGGAGGAAGTAAATAATGACTAGCGTTAATCTGTACAAGCAAGATGGTAGCCAAAACGGCACTATCGAATTGAATGCTGATGTTTTTGGTATCGAACCAAATCAAAATGCTGAATTTGATGCTATCTTGCGTCAACGTGCTTCCCTGCGTCAAGGTACTCACGCCGTAAAGAACCGCTCTGCTGTTAGCGGTGGTGGTAAGAAGCCATGGCGTCAAAAGGGAACTGGTCGTGCTCGTCAAGGTTCTATCCGGGCACCACAATTCCGTGGCGGTGGGATCGTCTTCGGACCTACCCCTCGTTCTTACAAGTACAACCTTCCTCGTAAGGTTCGTCAACTTGCTATCAAGTCAGCACTTTCCCAAAAGGTCCTGGACAACGCATTAGTTGTTGTTGATGCATTGAACTTTGATGCTCCAAAGGCCAAGGAATTTGCTGGTGTAATGAACAACTTGAAGGTTGCTGAAAAGGCACTGGTTGTCGTAACTGACGATGACAAGAATGCTGCTTTATCTGCACGCAACCTTGCTAACGCAACTGTTGTTACTCCTGCTGGTGTTAACATCTTAAACGTTGCTGACGCACAAAAGATTGTTATTACTAAGTCAGCTCTTTCTCAAGTAGAGGAGGTGCTCGCATAATGGAAGCACGCGATATTATTTTACGTCCTGTAGTTACTGAAGCTTCAATGGCTGGCATGGACAACAAGCGTTACACTTTTGATGTTGATTTACGAGCAACCAAGACACAAGTCAAAAATGCCGTTGAAGAAGTTTTCGGCGTTAAGGTTGTTAAGGTAAACATCATGAACGTTAAGGGTAAGAAGAAACGTCAAGGCCGTTACGTCGGCTACACTAAGCGTCGTCGCAAGGCAATCGTTACTCTTTCTGCCGATTCAAATGAAATTAAGCTGTTTAACGATGACAGTGAAAAATAATCATTAAAAAAAGGAGGAAAACATAGTGGGAATTCGTAAGTACAAACCTACCACTAACGGTCGCCGGAACATGAACGGTTATGACTTCGCTGATATTACGAAGAACACACCGGAAAAGTCATTATTGGCTCCATTAAAGCACACAGCCGGCCGGAACAGTTATGGTCACATTACTGTTCGTCACCGTGGTGGTGGTGTTAAGCGTCAATACCGGATCATTGACTTCAAGCGGATCAAGGATGATGTTCCTGCAACCGTTAAGGCTATCGAATATGATCCAAACCGGACTGCCAACATTGCTTTGCTTGGTTACGCTGATGGTACTAAGTCATACATCATCGCTCCAAAGGGCTTGAAGGTTGGCATGACTGTTCAATCTGGTCCAGATGCAGATATCAAAGTTGGTAACGCTCTTCCATTGAAGAATATTCCAGTTGGTACTATTATCCACAACATTGAATTAAAGCCAGGTAAGGGTGGCCAACTTGCTCGTTCAGCAGGTGCCTCTGCTCAATTACTTGGTAAGGATGAAAAGTACGTTCTGGTACGCCTTTCATCTGGTGAAGTACGGATGGTTCTGGCAACTTGCCGGGCAACCATCGGTACTGTTGGTAACGACGAACACGCCCTCTTAATCAAGGGTAAGGCTGGTCGGACCCGTTACGCTGGTCAGCGTCCACATGTTCGTGGTTCTGTAATGAATCCTAATGATCACCCACATGGTGGTGGTGAAGGTAAGCAACCAGTTGGTTTACCATCTCCTCTGTCTCCATGGGGTAAGAAGACTGTTGGTAAGAAGACCCGTTCACACAGGGCTCGTTCAAACAAGTTCATTGTTCGTGGTCGGAAGCGCGGTCCACATACTCGTTAATAATTTACGTCTAATACCCGAGAGGAGGTACACTAAATGGCTCGTAGTTTGAAGAAGGGACCTTTCGCTGATGCTTCATTACTGAAGAAGATTAAGGCTCAAGAAGGTTCTGAAAAGAAGACAGTCATCAAGACCTGGTCACGTCGTTCAACCATTTTCCCAAGCTTCATTGGTTACACCTTTGCAGTTTACAATGGTCGGAAGCACGTACCAGTTTACGTACAAGAAGACATGGTAGGTCACAAGTTGGGTGAATTTGTCCCAACTCGTACTTTCCACGGTCA
Organism: Limosilactobacillus panis DSM 6035; assembly: GCF_001435935.1. GTDB lineage: Bacteria > Bacillota > Bacilli > Lactobacillales > Lactobacillaceae > Limosilactobacillus > Limosilactobacillus panis. Next base: position 32,701 of record NZ_AZGM01000032.1, on the reverse strand, counting down.
CGCAACTGATGACAAGAAGACTGGTACTACTACTAAGTAAGGAGGGTGAATTAATAAATGGCTGAAAACATTACATCAGCTAAGGCAACCGCTAAAATGGTTCGCGTGCCTGCACGTAAGGTTCGTCTTGTTTTAGACGCAATTCGCGGCAAGAGCGTTGCTGAAGCATTTGCTATTCTGAAGTTCACCAACCGTGGTGCCGCTTCAGACGTTCAAAAAGTATTAAATTCTGCTGTTGCAAACGCTGAAAACAACTTTGATTTAGATCGTGCTTCTTTGGTTGTAAGTGAAGCCTATGCAAACGAAGGACCAACCCTGAAGCGGTTCCGTCCACGTGCAAAGGGCTCTGCTTCGCCAATTAACAAGCGGACTAGTCACATTACAGTGGTTGTTACAGAACGATAGGAGGAATGAATAGTGGGTCAAAAGATCAATCCTAATGGTTTTCGTGTTGGAGTCATTCGTGATTGGACTGCAAAGTGGTACGCTGATAAGGACTTTGCTAACTACCTGAACGAAGACCTTCGGATCCGTAAGTACTTTGAAAAGCGACTTGCTGATGCCTCTGTATCAACCGTTGAAATTGAACGTGCCGCAAACCGCGTCAACGTTTCAATTCACACTGCCAAGCCAGGAATGGTAATTGGTAAAGGTGGTTCAGAAGTTGAGGCACTTCGTAAGGAATTAAACAAGTTAACTGGCAAGCGTGTTCACATCAATATTGTGGAAATCAAGAAGCCAGACTTGGATGCTCACCTTGTTGGTGAAAGCATTGCTCGTCAACTAGAAGCTCGTATTGCTTTCCGTCGTGCAATGCGTGGCGCTATGCAACGTGCAATGCGTGCTGGTGCAAAGGGTGTTAAGACCCAGGTTGCTGGTCGTTTGAATGGTGCTGACATGTCAAGGGTTGAATCATACTCTGATGGTACTGTTCCTTTGCACACTCTTCGTGCTGATATTGATTATTCTTGGGATGAAGCACATACTACTTACGGTGTTCTGGGTGTTAAGACTTGGATCTATCGTGGTGAAGTTCTTCCTGCCAAGAAGACCGCTAACGATGATGAAGAAGGAGGGAAGTAAAACATGCTAGTACCAAAGCGAGTAAAGCACCGTAAGGTTCAACGTGGCCACATGCGTGGTGAAGCTAAGGGTGGTAAGACTGTTGCCTTTGGTGATTTCGGTCTGCAAGCACTTGATTCTCACTGGATCAGTAACCGGCAAATCGAAGCTGCCCGTATCGCAATTACCCGTTACATGAAGCGTGGCGGGAAGGTTTGGATTAAGATCTTCCCTCAACTTTCCTACACCAGCAAAGGTGTTGGTGTCCGGATGGGTAATGGTAAGGGTGCTCCTGAAGGATGGGTTGCACCAGTTAAGCGCGGCAAGGTAATGTTCGAAGTAGGGGGCGTTTCTGAAGAAGTCGCTCGCGAAGCTTTACGTCTTGCCGGTCACAAGTTGCCAGTTCGCACTAAGATCGTACAACGTGAGGAAGTAGGTGGACAATCTAATGAAAAGTAAAGATTACGTACAAGAACTGAATGGATTAACCACTGACAAGCTACTTGACCGTGAAAAGGAATTGAAGGAACAATTGTTTAACTTACGTTTCCAATTAGCTACTGGTCAATTGGAAAACACTGCAAGTCTGAAGCAAGTACGTAAGGACATTGCACGGGTTAAGACAGTTCTTCGTCAACAAGAATTAAACAAATAAGAATACGAAAAGGAGGATTAGCGCATGAGTGAAGAACGTAATGCACGTAAGGTTTATCAAGGCCGCGTTGTTTCTGACAAGATGGACAAGACCATCACTGTTGTGATTGACACTTACAAGAGTGCCCCGATCTACGGCAAGCGTGTTAAGTACTCAAAGAAGTACTACGCCCACGATGAAAACAACGAAGCAAAGACCGGCGACACTGTACAAATCATGGAAACTCGGCCACTGTCAGCTAAGAAGCGTTTCCGTCTTGTAAAGATTGTCGAAAAGGCTGCTACCCTTTAATTAGCAGATAACTCTAAAATTCGTATTCTAATTCTTATTTGTAAATGGAAGGAGGACATTAACCGTGATTCAACAGGAAAGTCGGTTGAAGGTCGCTGATAACTCTGGTGCCCGTGAAATCCTTGTTATCAAGATCTTGGGTGGTTCCCGGGTTAAGACTGGTAATATTGGTGACATTATTGTTGCTACTGTAAAGCAGGCAACACCAGGTGGCGTTGTTAAGAAAGGTGACGTTGTTAAGGCGGTCGTAGTACGGACTAAGCATGGTCTGCACCGTAAGGACGGTTCTTACATTAAGTTTGATGAAAACGCCGCTGTTCTGATCAACAACGATAAGAGCCCTAAGGGTACCCGTATTTTTGGACCAATCGCTCGTGAACTTCGTGGCGATGACTTCATGAAGATCGTTTCTCTGGCTCCAGAAGTTCTGTAAGATTTAACCAAAAATAAGGAGGTGCACAATCAACATGTTCATTAAAACAGGTGACAAAGTTCGCGTTATCGCCGGTAAGGACAAGGGTAAGGAAGGTAACGTTAAGAAGATTTTCGCTGCCCAAAACCGTGTTATCGTTGAAGGCATTAACAAGGTAAAGAAACACCAAAAGCCAAGTAACGCTAATTCAAATGGTGGCGTTATCAATACGGAAGCTGCTATTAGTGCTTCAAACGTTATGCTGATTGATCCTTCTACCAACGAACCAACCCGTGTTGGTTTTAAGTTCGTTGATGGCAAGAAGGTTCGTTTTGCTAAGAAGTCTGGCAAGACTCTTGACTAATTGAGGAAAGGAGGAATAACTACCAATGGAAAACCGTTTAAAAGCTAAATACGAAAGCGAAATTCGTCCCGCTTTGATTGAAAAGTTTAACTACTCTTCAGTAATGCAAGCACCAAAGGTTGACAAGATTGTCTTGAACATGGGTGTTGGTGACGCTACCACTAATTCCAAGAACTTGGATGAAGCCGTTGAAGAACTTGGCCTGATCGCCGGTCAAAAGCCTCTAATTACTAAGGCTAAGAAGTCAATCGCCGGTTTCCGTCTTCGTGAAGGAATGCCAATTGGTGCTAAGGTAACCTTACGTGGTGAACGGATGTATGATTTCTTGGATAAGTTGATCAACGTGGCTCTGCCACGGGTTCGTGACTTCCACGGTGTAAGCAACAAGGCCTTCGATGGTCGTGGTAACTACACTCTCGGCATTCGTGAACAATTAATTTTCCCAGAAATTGATTACGATAAGGTTAACCGTGTCCGGGGCTTAGACGTAGTTATCGTTACTACTGCTGAAAGTGATGAAGAATCACATGAATTGCTTGCCCAACTCGGCATGCCATTTGCTAAATAAAGGAGGTTCCACAAATTGGCTAAAAAATCAATGATTGCTAAGTGCAACCGTCCAGCTAAGTTCTCAAGTCGTGAATACACGCGTTGTGCACGTTGTGGACGTCCGCACTCAGTTTACCGTAAATTCCACCTATGCCGGATTTGCTTACGTGAACTTGCCCACAAGGGACAAATTCCTGGTTTAAAGAAGGCTAGCTGGTAAACAAATCACCGACAAAAGGAGGAAAACATCGATGTCTATGAGTGATCCAATTGCAGATTTCTTAACACGGATTCGTAATGCCAACATGGCGCAACACGAATCAGTTGAGGCTCCTGCATCAAAGATGAAGAAGGACATCGCCGAAATCTTGAAGAACGAAGGTTTCATTCGCGATGTTGAATATGTTGACGATAGCAAGCAAGGCATCATCCGTGTGTTCTTGAAATACGGCAAAGATGGTCAACGGGTTATTTCCGGCTTAAAGCGTATTTCCAAGCCAGGACTGCGGACCTATGTCAAGGCTGATGCTGTGCCAAAGGTTCTTAACGGATTAGGTATTGCGATTATCTCAACATCTGAAGGTGTTGTAACTGACAAGGTAGCTCGTGCCAAGAACATTGGTGGCGAAGTTATCGCTTACGTTTGGTAATAAATTATATATAGTTAGGAGGTGCACGCATGAGTCGTATTGGTTACAAGGAAATTGACTTACCAAAGGGCGTTGAAGTTTCCCAAGATGGTAACGTCGTAACTGTTAAGGGTCCAAAGGGTACTTTGTCTCGCGAAATCTCACCTTTGATTAAGATGACTATCGCTGACAACGTTGTTAAGTTTGACCGTGATGAAGATACTAACAAGTTGAAGATGATTCACGGTACCACCCGGGCTAACATTAACAACATGGTTGAAGGTGTTGTTAATGGTTACAAGAAGGTTCTTAAGTTGGTCGGTGTTGGTTACCGTGCTCAATTTAAGGGTCAAAAGCTGATCCTGACTGTTGGTTACTCTAACCCAGTTGAGATTGACAAGCCTGATGATATTGATATCAAGGTTCCTGACAACACAACCATTGAACTAAGTTCTATCAATAAGGAACACCTTGGTGATTTTGCTGCCCAAGTTCGTTCCGTTCGTTCACCTGAACCATACAAGGGTAAGGGTATTCGTTATGAAAACGAACACATCATCCGTAAGGAAGGTAAGACTGGTAAGTAATCTGTTAAGTAGATTAGTTAGCCGTCTAATAATAAAAACAAACTATTTAATAAGAGGTGACTGTTGTGATTTCTAAACCAGATAAGAACAAGATCCGTCAACGCCGTCACATGCGCGTTCGCGGTAAGATTTCTGGTACTGCGGAGCGCCCACGCTTAAGTGTTTACCGTTCAAACAAAAACATTTACGCTCAATTAATTGATGACGTAAAGGGTGTGACGCTCGCAAGTGCCTCCACAAACGACAGCGAAGTAAGTGGTAAGACTAAGACTGAACAAGCTAGTGGTGTTGGTGCTTTAATTGCTAAGCGCGCTGCTGCTAAGAACATTACTAATGTTGTTTTCGACCGTGGTGGTTACCTGTACCACGGACGTGTTCAAGCTTTAGCTGAAGCTGCTCGTGAAAACGGACTTAAATTCTAAAGAAAAGGAGGAATAACCTGCAATGACATCATCAGAATACATTGATCCAGCAAAGTTGGACTTAGACGATCAAGTTGTTGCCATCAACCGGATTACTAAGGTTGTTAAGGGTGGTCGTCGGATGCGTTTCGCTGCATTAGTTATCGTCGGCGATCGTAAGGGCCACGTTGGCTTTGGTACTGGTAAGGCTCAAGAAGTTCCTGAAGCTATTCGTAAGGCCCAAGCTGCTGCTGAAAAGAGCCTGATCACTGTTCCAATCGTTGGTACTACTATTCCACACGAAGTTATCGGTACTTACGGCGGTGGAAAGATTATGTTGAAGCCAGCCGTTGAAGGTTCTGGGGTTGCTGCCGGTGGTGCGGTACGTAACGTTATGGACCTCGCCGGTGTTGCCGATGTTACTTCCAAGCGTCTCGGTTCTAACACTCCTGTTAACGTTGTTCGGGCAACATTTGAAGGCCTGAAGCAATTGAAGAGCGCCGAAGAAGTTGCTAAGCTTCGTGGTGTTTCAGTAGATCACTTGGCAGAATAAGGAGGGCATGAATTTGGCTAAAGTTAAAGTTACCTTAATCCACAGTGTTGCCCACCGTGAACCTACCCAACGTAAGACCGTTAAGGCTCTGGGTTTAGGCAAGATCGGTAGCTCAAACATTCTACCAGACAACGCTGCAACACGTGGTCAAATTTTCAAAGTTGCACACTTAGTTTCAATCGAAGAAGTTAAGTAATTAAAATTAAATAATAAGGAGGTGCCTACCAAATGAAGTTAAATGAATTGAAGCCTGCTGCAGGTTCTCGTTCAAAGCGTCTTCGTAGGGGTCGTGGCCTTTCATCCGGTCATGGTTTTACTTCTGGACGCGGTACTAAGGGGCAAAAGGCTCACGGCAAGACTCGTCTTGGTTTTGAAGGGGGCCAAATGCCACTCTACCGGCAAATTCCAAAGCGTGGTTTTACCAACATTAACCGTAAGGAATACGCTATTGTTAACTTGACTGCTCTGAACAAGTTCGATGACGGTACTGAAGTTACCCCACAAGTTCTTGTTGAAAATGGGGTTGTTAAGAACTTGAAGAGCGGTGTTAAGGTTCTTGGTAGCGGTAAGCTTGAAAAGAAGTTAACTGTTAAGGCTAACAAGTTTTCTGCTTCTGCAGTTTCTGCTATTGAAGCTGCGGGCGGTAAAACTGAGGTGATGTAATTTGTTCAAAGCCGTCATAAACACCCTTAAGGTTAAAGAGATTCGTAAGAAGATTCTCTTTACATTATTTGTGTTGATTGTTTATCGAATTGGGACGGCTATCACTGTTCCGGGAGTTAATGCTGCAGCTTTGCAGGAAATTTCCTCGACCGGGTTAGCATCGATCCTCAATACCTTCAGTGGTGGTGGACTGGAAAACTATTCATTATTCGCGATGGGGGTTTCCCCGTACATCACTGCGCAAATTGTTGTTCAGCTACTGCAGATGGACATTGTCCCGCGGTTTGTTGAATGGAGTAAACAAGGTGAAGTAGGGCGGCGAAAACTTAATCAAGCAACCCGGTGGTTAACAATTGTTCTTGGTTTTATCCAATCAATTGGAATTACCGCTGGTTTTAATGCGTTAAGTACTATTAAGTTGGTTAATCACCCGAATGTGCAAACATATTTGACAATTGGTTTAATTCTGACTGCTGGAACAATGTTTGCCACTTGGATGGGCGATATGATTACTGAACGTGGTACCGGTAATGGTGTCTCCATGCTGATCTTTGCTGGGATTGTTGCTCAGATGCCTGGTGGAATCAGACAACTTTGGGATGATCAAATTGCTGGTGAATCTGGTTCGGCCCTATGGTCAGGAATTGGATTTATTGCCTTAGTAATTTTAGCGTTAATAATCATCGTGGCGTTTGTAACTTGGGTTCAACAAGCGGAACGTCGTTTACCAATTCAATATACCCGTCGAACAACTACCTCACCATCGAGTAGTTATCTACCATTGAAGATCAACGTTTCCGGGGTTATTCCAGTTATCTTTGCTGGATCCTTTATTTCGACTCCGCAAACAATCTTAATGGCTTTCCAGCAAAGCCATGGTGGTGATACTTGGTATCAAGTTTTAACAACGGTTTTCAACATGCAGTCCGGACCCGGAATTGCATTATACACATTGTTGATTGTTGTATTTACCTTTTTCTACGCCTTTGTTCAGGTTAATCCGGAAAAGCTTGCAGAAAATCTGCAGAAGCAGGGTTCTTATATCTCTGGTGTCCGTCCCGGACGAGGGACCCAGGACTTTGTTTCTAGTTTGTTAATGCGTTTAAGTACGGTTGGTTCACTGTTCTTGGGATTGATTTCGTTAATTCCATTAATTGCAAGTAACGTTTGGAACCTCAGTCAGTCAATCGGACTCGGTGGTACGAGCTTGCTAATTATTGTCCAGATTGCCTTAGACGTAATTCGTCAATTAAACGGGTTAACAATGAAGCGTGAATATATTGGATTTATTCGTGAACCAGAAGGAGGAAATGGCAAATGAGTATGAACCTTGTATTAATGGGGTTGCCTGGTGCTGGTAAAGGTACCCAAGCTCAAAAGATTGTGGAAGATTTCGATATTCCTCATATCTCAACTGGGGATATCTTCCGTGCGGCAATTAAAAATAAAACGCCAATGGGAGTTGAAGCTAAAAAGTACATCGATAAGGGTGAACTTGTTCCTGACGAAGTTACTAACGGCATCGTTAAGGAACGGTTAGCTCAGGATGATACCAAGAAGGGCTTCATGCTTGACGGCTTTCCTCGTAACCTTAATCAGGCGGATGCCCTGGATAAGATGTTGGCTGAGAGCAACCGGCAATTAGATGCAGTTATCAATATTCATGTCGAACCTGACGTATTGGTAGAACGTTTAAGTGGTCGGTTTATTTGTCGCAATTGTGGTGCAACGTATCACAAGATTTACAATGCACCGAAGGTTGAAGGAACGTGTGACGTTTGTGGCGGCCACGACTTCTACCAACGTGATGACGATAAGCCAGAAACGGTTAAGAATCGTTTGGATGTTAACATTAAGTTGAACACACCACTGGTAGATTACTACCAAAAGAAAGGTGTTTTGCACACGATCGATGGTCAACAAGACATCGATAAGGTTTATGAAGACGTCAAGAAAGTGCTCAATAACCTTTAATTAGGTGGGATACCTTGCTATAGGGAGCGGATTATGCTAAACTAGGCAAGGTTTATCTAACTGACAGTGGGAAGTGGTCTGCTTTCCACCGTTTTTACGTAATTTCTTGATTAAGCAAGGAGGAACCGTTTCGTGGCAAAAGCCGATGTGATTGAAGTTGAGGGCAAGGTTACCGAAACCCTGCCTAATGCGATGTTTAAAGTTGAACTGGAAAATGGGGCGGAGATTCTTGCTCACGTTTCTGGGAAGATCCGGATGCACTACATCAAGATCTTGCCTGGTGACCGAGTAAAGGTTGAAATGTCCCCATATGATCTGACTAAGGGTCGGATTACGTTCCGGTTTAAGTAATAATTGTTAATCTAGGAACTCTCTAGGAGGATATTAAGAATGAAAGTAAGACCATCAGTCAAGCGGATGTGCGAGCACTGCAAGATCGTTAAGCGTCATGGACGTGTTATGGTTATCTGCTCTGCTAACCCTAAGCACAAGCAACGTCAAGGTAAGTAATTTTATTAATTAGAATGGAGGTGCACTAAATGGCTCGTATTGCAGGTGTCGATTTACCTCGTGACAAGCGAATCGTGGTCGGCTTAACTTATATTTACGGTATTGGTGATTCCCGGGCTAAGAAGATCCTGGAAGCAGCCGGTGTTTCAGAAGATGTTCGTGTTCGTGACTTAACTCCGGACCAAGAAGAAAAAATCCGTGGTCAAGTTGAAAACATCGAAGTTGAAGGGGACTTACGTCGTGAAGTTTCCATGAACATCAAGCGGCTCCAAGAAATTGGTTCTTACCGTGGCATGCGTCACCGTCGTGGTTTACCAGTTCGTGGTCAACACACCAAGAACAACGCCCGGACTCGTAAGGGTAAGGCAGTAACCATCGCTAATAAGAAGAAATAATTTAATTTTATAAAAAAGGAGGTTAGTACTGGATATGGCAACCAAAAAGGGTACGCGTAAGCGTCGTGCAAAAAAGAATGTTGAAACTGGTGTCGCTCACATTCACTCAACATTCAACAACACTTTGATCATGATCACTGACGTTCAAGGTAACGCTGTTGCTTGGTCTTCAGCTGGTGTATTGGGCTTCAAAGGTTCACGTAAGTCGACACCATTTGCTGCTCAAATGGCCTCAGAAGCTGCTGCAAAGCAAGCAATGGAACATGGTATGAAGACTGTCGAAGTTGAAGTTAAGGGTCCAGGTTCTGGACGTGAAGCTGCAATTCGTGCTCTTCAAACAACTGGTTTGGAAGTTACTGCTATTCGTGATGTAACTCCAGTTCCACATAATGGTTCTCGTCCTCCAAAGCGTCGTCGTGTTTAATGGGCATTGGTGGAGAACGAGTTTTCCACATTTGTCTTTTCGCAAAAAATACGAACCACGTTTGAAAGGGGTACAGGGATAGAATGATCGAATTTGAAAAGCCAAACATTCATAAAGTTGAAGAAACGGATAACTACGGCAAATTTGTTGTAGAACCACTTGAACGCGGTTATGGGACCACTCTCGGTAACTCACTGAGACGGGTTCTGATTGCTTCATTACCAGGTGCTGCAATTACCACCATGCAAATTGATGGCGTTTTGCACGAATTCAGTACTGTTAAAGGTGTAACTGAAGATGTAACCCAAATTATCTTAAATCTTAAGAAAGTTTCTCTTAAGCTGAATTCTGAAGATCAAAAGAATTTGGAATTGGATGTTAAGGGACCTGCTGAGGTAACCGCCAGTGACATTCAGGGAGATAGTGAAGTAACTATCTTAAACCCTGACTTGCATATCGCAACTGTCGCTGATGGTGCTGAATTACACATTAAGATGACAGCTGATAAAGGTCGTGGCTACCTTTCAGCTAATGATAATAAGGCCCGGATGGAAGATCTTCCGATTGGTGTTTTGCCGATTGATTCCATCTACACCCCAATTGAACGTGTTAACTACACCGTTGAAAATGCGCGGGTTGGTCAACGTAGCGACTACGATAAGCTGACTTTAGATGTTTGGACTGATGGTTCATTAACTCCAATCGAAGCGGTTAGTTTGGGTGCTAAGATTTTAACTGAACATTTGGACATGTTCGTTAACTTAACGGAAACGGCACAAAATGCCCAAGTAATGGTTGAAAAGGAAGAAACCCATAAAGAAAAGACGCTTGAAATGACAATTGAAGAACTTGACCTTTCTGTTCGGTCCTACAACTGTCTTAAGCGTGCCGGCATTAACACTGTTAAGGAACTGACAGACCGTACCGTTTCAGACATGATGAAAGTTCGGAACTTAGGACAGAAGTCATTAGAAGAAATTAAACTGAAATTAAATGATCTCGGCGTTTCATTCCGTCAAGATGATTAATTGATACCAATTGCAAAGGAGGGAACCACTTCATGAGTTACCGTAAATTAGGACGTACAAGTTCACAACGTAAGGCTTTATTACGTGATTTAACTACCGATTTAATCGTTAATGGTCAAATTACCACTACTGAAGCACGGGCTAAGGAAGTTCGTAAGACTGCTGACAAGATGGTTACGCTTGCTAAGCGTGGCGACCTTGCTTCCCGGCGGAAGGCTGCTGCATTCATCCGGAATGTTGTTGCTGACGTTAAGGAAGATGGCGACAACATTCGTATCCAATCTGCACTTCAACACCTGTTTGAAGAACTTGCTCCAAAGTATGCAGACCGTAACGGTGGTTACACACGGATTTTGAAGACGATGCCTCGTCGTGGTGACGGCGCACCAATGGTTATTTTGGAATTCGTTGACTAATTATTGTTAACTAAATACGTAATAAAGAATCGCTATCACTGGTGGTATAGAGCGTTACGATGGTGGGAACTCCCTAGTCTAGCTCGAATGCGGAAACCCCGTGCACCCCAGTGGTAAGTGATTTTTTATTTTAAATTGTTTTAGTGCAAATGGGTGTTCAACTAGCGTAGTTCACGCTAAAATGGAAATATTAACTGTGAAGGGACCAGTAACTTGGACGGTATAATTTTAAAAGATATTACATATACATACCCGGGTGCCGCGACGCCAGCCCTCGACGGCTTAAACCTGACAATTCCCCGTAACCAGTGGACGACTTTAATCGGGAGAAACGGGAGTGGGAAGAGCACCATTGCTCGTTTGATAGATGGCCTTCTTGTCCCCAGTCAGGGGAGCATCATGGTCAACGGCCTGGCGGTGACGGAGGAGAACCTTGGTAAACTCCACCAGCAAGTAGGAATCGTGTTTCAGAACCCGGAGAACCAGTTCGTGGGGGCAACGGTGGCTGATGATATTGCCTTTGGTCTCGAAAACCTCCAAGTTCCCCGTGAAAAGATGGCGCCCCTAATTAAACGGTCCCTGGAACGGGTCGGAATGACCACGTTAGCCGATGCGGAACCGGGAATGTTATCTGGCGGCCAGAAGCAGCGGGTTGCGATTGCCGGAATTTTGGCACTGGAGCCCGAAATAATCATTCTTGATGAGGCGACGAGTATGCTTGATCCCGCGGGCCGTCAGACAATCCTTGACCTGATTAATAAACTGCGGCGCGACGGTGGGTTAACCATTATTTCGATTACCCATGATCCGGTTGAAATGGAAATGGCGGACCAGATTGTGGTCGTCGGCGACCACCACGTTATTGAAAACGGCCCAGCAGCAGAAATCCTGCAGAAAACGACTTTATTAAGAAAACTGGGTGTGGGCATTCCAACCGGTCAGCGCCTACGTGATTTGTTAGTAGCCAGGGGAGTGACAGTTCCCGAGCAGTACTTTACGGAAGATGAAATGGTGAAATGGTTATGGCAGCAATTGAGTTAAGCAACGTTAATTTTACTTACCCAAATTCACAGCGGGGCGACGCCAACACCCTCTCTGATATTAACCTTTCGATTGCCGCGGGAAGCTATACCGCAATTATTGGCCACACCGGATCAGGGAAATCAACCTTGGTATCACTGATTGATGGCCTACTTGTACCGTCGAGCGGGCAAGTACAGGTCGGCAAGGTGACGGTGACGAGTGACGCCAAGCAGGCAGACTTGGCTAAGCTTCGCCAGCACGTCGGCTTTGTCTTTCAGTTTCCCGAACAGCAGCTCTTTGCGGAGACGGTCGCCCAGGATGTCGCTTTTGGACCGGAGAACCTGGGATGGCCTCCGGAGAAAGTTAAGGCGGCGGTCAAACAGTCAATTGCCGATGTTGGCTTACCGAAAGAAATCGGTAAGCGGTCACCGTTTATGCTCTCCGGTGGGCAGATGCGGCGGGCAGCGATTGCCGGGGTCTTGGCAATGAAGCCGTCAATCCTGATTTTGGATGAGCCGACGGCCGGGCTCGATGCCCAGTCAACCGACCAGTTACTGTCGCTAGTTGCTAAACTAAATGCCGCGGGAACGACCATCATCTTGATTACCCACCAGATGGAGCAGGTCGCCGCCTATGCGGACCAAGTGGTGGTGATGAACCATGGTCGCCTGGTGACCAGCACTGTTCCCCAGAAGCTGTTCAGCAATCCGCAGTTACTGGCGGACAACCACCTGGCCCAGCCGGTAGCAATCAAGATGCGGAAACGCCTTCAAGACAAGGGCCTTTCCTTACCCCTCGCCCTAACGACCGACGACTTAGCAGACCATCTGGCCAGCCGGATTGGGGGTGAGGCGGATGAATAACGCGATTGTGTTTGGGAGTTACGTTCCCGGTAGCTCCCTTCTTCACCGCCTCGATCCCCGGACGAAGCTTTTCTTGTGTGTGGCATACGTGGTATTGGTTTTCTTTGCCAACTCGTTTGTGACCAGTGCGTGGCTGACGGTGGCTTTACTGGTAACGATGGTCCTTAGCCAGGTGGGCTTTGGACTTTACTGGCGTGGTATCCGGCCCCTAATGTGGATCATCTTGATTACGGTGGCTTTTCAAATCCTGTTTAGTACGGGCGGGAAGGTGTACTGGCACTGGGGAATTATGTCGATTACCCATGACGGCCTGGTCAACTCACTAATCATCTTTTTCCGTTTCATGGTAATTATTACTGCCTCCACCGTTTTGACGGCAACCACGCCGACCCTGCGGATTGCCGATGCCCTTTCCTGGTATATGAAGCCACTGCGGGTAGTTAAGGTGCCAGTCAACCAGATTACCCTAATGATCTCGATTGCCCTCCGCTTTATTCCCACAATTATGGAAGAAGCGGGGAAAATCACTAACGCCCAGCGTTCGCGGGGGATGAACTTTGCGGAAGGAAGCCTCGTCCGGCGGGTCCGGCGGATGGTGCCAATCCTGATCCCACTCTTCGTTGATTCATTCAAGCGGGCAGAGGAACTCGCCACGGCCATGGAGGCCCGGGGCTACGATCCAGCTGCGCCCCGGACACATTACCGGCAGCTTCACTGGGCAAGCCGCGACACCATCAGCCTCTGCCTGTTTGCTGTTGTAACGGTTATTTTATTTGGTTTACGAATTATCTTATAAGGAGCTCTCAAGGAAGGGCTCCTTTTGTTTCGTAATGCTAGCCATAGCAAGCATACTGCTATATAATAATGAGGTATTTTTAAAGTAAATTAAGTTGAGAAATAAAAATGGAACATAAGAAACGTTATAAACTTTATAAAAGTGGCAAGCTCTGGTGCTGCGCGGCCATTGCCTTTGCCGGCTTTACCATCGGTACTGCTGCCCTTACTGGTACAGGTCATGCTGATACAACCATACCGGTTAGCCAAACGACGGGGACCAGCACGAGTACGGGTACCACGACGACTAGTTCAACGACTGACCAGCCAGTAAAGAACCAGATGCCAGCAACGACACCAACGACGGCCAACGATGTGAACGCAAATAACGGTTACCTAGATCACTATTCGCTGTCCACTGACCAGCAGGGCCAAACCCAGCTAAACGTCAGTGGTTGGCAAGCCACTGGTCACAGTACCAGTCAACCCTACCGGTACGTAATAGTTTATGATAACAGCAGCCAGCAGGAAATTGCCCGCCAGGCCATCACGCCCCAGCGGCGCGACGACGTGCAAAACGCGTACCCTGATGTGGCAGGCAGTGACTACGCAGGCTTTAATGCCAATATCTTGTTGCCCAACGCGGCTTCACTAGCCGGGCACTCAATCAGTGTTATTTCCCGGTACAGCAGTGACCCCCTGCATGGGGAGGGGAACCGAACCGACTTCTGGTTCAGCCCCATCATCATCGATAACCAGAACCGGGCGGTTTTAGACAGCATTAGTAGCGACCAGGACGGCAATGTTACCGTCAGTGGTTGGCACGCCAGCAATCAGGCGGCCCAAAAGCAGTACCACTACATCATTGCTTTTGACCAGATACTGAACCGTGAGATCACCCGACAAAAGGTGGTCGATAACCAGGCCCGGCCAGACGTCGCCAAGGCCTTCCCAACAATTGCCAACGCGGGAATCGCTGGCTTTAAAGTCAGCTTTAAGCTTACTCCCCAATATGCTAAGGATAATATTGTCTTCCTGAGTCGGTGGACAGCTGACCCGGCCGGTAATGGTAACGGGACCGACTTTTGGTTTAGTGGGGTTACCAAGGTAAACCGGGCAAACCTGGATTCCTGGGACCTTAGCAGTGGGGACCTACACGTTACCGGCTGGCATGCCGATGACGCTTCTATCTTCGCTCCCTACCACTACCTGATTGTCTTTGACCGGTCTGCTAACCGTCAGGTATCGTCCCAGCGGATTAAAAACATTGCCTCACCAGACGTGGCTAAGGTGTTCGGCAGCGATACCCGGACAGCGGGGGATGCACGCTTTGACGTTGACCTGGGCAAATTGCCGTTGCAAATGGGGCACACCTACTCAATCGTGAGCCGCTATTCTGACGTCAGCACCGGTAACGGTAACTCCAGCGATAGTGTTGACTATTGGTTGCCAGACTTTACCTTGAACCAATCGGGATACCACTTTGATTCGGTCAACGTTGAAGGGGACCGGATCACGGTTGGTGGCTGGTTCGCCAGCGATGCGGCAACTACGAAAGATAACCGCTTTGTCATCCTCCTTATTAACGGCAAGGAAGTTGCCCGGCAAAAGATTCAGGCAACTGCCCGGCCGGACGTTGCTAAAGTTTATCCGCAGATGTACAACAGTGCCAACAGTGGCTTTGTTACCGCATTTGACTTGCCTAACAACGTTACTGACCATAACGGCAGTTTCCAAGTTGTCCTGCGGTACAGTGACGCCAATGATGGTGAAGGTAACTATGTCGATGCCTGGTCTGAGAAGTACAACAATAAGGTCCTTTACACCAACCGCCTGATTGTCTCGAACGGTAAATTCTACTACCTTGACGGCAACGGTCAGATTGTGCGTAACCAAACCATCAACGTAAACGGTATTGACCTGCACTTCAACAATGATGGGGCGGCGGATACCGATCTTGATACCTTGCGGACCTTTACTGGTAACCAACTGGCAGCGGACTTGAAGGCTAACCACCAGCTTGTTAAGTACGATTGGCAGAGCAGTGACAATAACTACGCCGCCTTTTCCGTCCACCAGATGGCCCAGCTGATTGCCCAGGGCGATTTGAAGAACGATCCGGCCATTATTGAAAAAGTCCTTAACCGGACATCACTGTTGAACGGGACCGTGGTCAAAAGCTATACGGCTAAGCTGAACCAGACAAACTTCGACGATGCACTAGCCAACTTCATGAACCAGCTTGGTAACCGAAACGTCAATGGTGACTTCCTGGGTGTCGGCCTGGACCTGCAAACCATGACCCTTGCCTTGCTACTGATCAACGGCCAGCAGGCCAGTCAGCCGGTTGAAACCACCAGTTCGACCCTCCAGCCCGTTGTCCAGGACCTCTTCAAGGATCATGGGGTCAATGTTGATGTTGAAAACGGCCTGACGAAGGGGCAGACCCTCGGGGCCGATGACCTGGGCAACCTGCTGGCCAACCTCGGCCTCGTCTTGAAGGGACCTAAGGGGGAGACAATTAGCGACGACATCCTGAAGACCATCTTCGCGAGCCTGCCTGGCAACACCAAAGGCCTTGAAGGACTCAAGACTTACACCCATGGTAAGGATAGCTACCACTACGTCTTCTGGCTAGAGGGGCAAAGTGCTGAGGATAAGCTAAACAACTTCCTTGCTGCTAACAAGGGTGCCAAGTATGGTGATGCTCTAAAGGTCAACTACAGCGCCATCCTAGCTTGGGGGGCACCAGTAAAGCCGGTCGTCGACGATGATAAGACACCGGAAAGTCAAAAGTCGGTTGACGAGGTTAAGCTGGCTTACCAGACCGGTGGTGAAACTGGGGCCCGCTACGAAACCGTCAAGGTGGAACCAATCAATAATATGAACCAGGAGACCATCCGGGGAGTGGATGTCTCAAGTTACATTGCCCTGATCAACAACGGGGTTCAATTCTACGACTTCAATGGTCAACCGGCTGACCTGATGAAGGTCCTTTCCGAAGCGGGCGTTAACTACGTCCGGATCCGTCTGTGGGTTAACCCTTACAATGCTGACGGTTTAAGCTATGGTGGAGGAAATAACGATGAACGAACTGCCCTAGAGATTGCTAAAAATGCCCAAAAGTACGGGATTAAGACCTACCTGGACCTGCAGTTCTCCGACTTCTGGGCTGACCCCGCTACCCAGGCGCGGCCAAAGGCTTGGCGGGACCTGAGTGACGAAAACCTGAACACGGAATTGTACCTGTACAACAAGAAACTGATCAATGACTTCAATGCGGCCGGAATTCAGATTGGCATGGTCCAGCTCGGTAACGAAATTACCAAGGGTATGCTGGGCGTCAGCGAGGGTGGCTCGATTAACGTTTGGAAGGATAACCCGTACGCCACTAAGTTGACCAACCTACTGAGCGCGGCTTCGCGGGCATACCGGGAGGACAGTCAGAATACCAAGATTGCCATCCACGTTGAATCCCCAGACATTGATAACGACCGCCTGATTTTGCAGTCGTTACAAGACCACAACGTTAGTTACGACATCTTTGCTACTTCCTACTACCCGTTCTGGGGATGGGGTAACACAACCAAGTGGGGGAACAACCCGACCATCATCGCGCAGGTTGAACAGCTGGCAAAGGAATTTGGTAAGAAGTACATGGTTGCCGAAACTGGCTGGCCGTTTACCCTGCAAAACGCGGACGGGACAGCCAACAACATCAGTAACGACCCCGGCCACTACCCAGTGAGCCCCCAGGGACAGGTTGATGCCATCAGCGAACTGTACAAGACGATTCTGAGTAATGATAATGGCCTCGGCGCATTTTACTGGGAACCAGCCTGGATCCCGGTTCGCGCTGGTTGGGATAATTGGCAGTTCAACAAGTACATGGGTGAAACCGAAGGAACCGGTTGGGCCTCAATGAACTCGCGTGGTTACTACCCCGATTCAAAGTTGTTCTACGATGGCCAACCCGCTAGTGGTGGTTCATCATGGGATAATATTACCCTGTTTGATGACCACGGCCACCCACTGCAGTCATTGATGATGTTCAAGGGCTTCTTAGATGGCTATACATCACCTGAAGTGACCAGGAAAGAGTCACCGGTAACGATTAAGATCAGCAAGATCTGGAATAATACCGATGTCACCCCGGGAGATGGCCTGACAGCTGGGGGAACGGTTGCGGTCGATGACTTCCTAGACGGTCAGTCAGCCAGCCTCCTTACTGGCGATCCCGCTGCTGCCATCAGTGATACAAACTTGACGGCCATTGCTGAAAGACTGAAGGATGGGGTTAAGTCGGCGGAATACGTTGCTGCTAATGGTGCCCGTTACCACTATGAATTCTGGCTTAATGGTAACAATGCTGGTGAAAAGACGGATAACTTTGTGGCTGCTAACCAGGGAGTTAAGTACGGTCAAAAGCTGACGGCTACCTATTCGGCTAAGCTAGTGGTGGACGCGGAGCCGGGTGAGCAGGCAACGACCAAGTTAAGTTCTAAAGTTGATGATAAGATTTAATTAGTAGAGGAGATCGGAATTTAAAACTGGTCTCCTTTTCATATGCTTGTATCTCCGGGGATGACCAGCTAAAATGGGAAGGACAGTTTATGAAAGGAGCGGCAGAAATGTACCGTTACAAGATAACGTTTGCCTATGATGGGGCCAACTTCTCTGGCTTTCAGATTCAGCCGCACAAGCGGACCGTTGAGCAGGTCTTAAAAAACGCGGTCAATAAGATTGCCAAGCATCCGGACCCACCAATTTCGGTCATTGGGTCAGGGCGAACCGATGCCGGCGTCCACGCCCTTAACCAGGTGGCCCACTTCGATATTCCTTACCACTTAAGCAATGATTCGATGCGTAAGGCCCTCAACAGTATCCTTCCTTTGGATATCCTGGTGAAAAAGGCTGAACTGGTCGACACCAGTTTTCACGCCCGCTTTAGTGCCCACCGCAAGACCTACCGTTACCGGGTTGACCAGGGTGAATTCGTGGACCCCTTCAAGCGCAACTACACGGCGCACTTTAAATACCCGGTCGATATTGACAAGATGCGGGCTGCGGCCCATGACTTCATCGGGGAACATGACTTTACCAGCTTTGTTGCCTCGGGAAGTCAGGCCAAGAGCAATGTCAGAACGGTGGAGAAAATCACCATTAACCGGGACCCTGCCCGTAATGAGGTTGTCTTTGAGTTTACGGGGAACGGGTTCTTATATAACCAGATTCGGATAATGGTTGCCTTCCTCTTGGAAGTGGGGAGCGGTCAGCGCCCGGTCAGTGACGTCAAGCGGGTACTGGCGGCCAAGGACCGGACCCAGGCCCGGATGACGGCTCCCGCCAGCGGTTTGTACCTGGTCAGTGTTGATTATGGATCGAATGGCGAAAATGATTGACGAACAATTGAGAAAAAGGTATACTAACACTTGGTATTTCTTTTCCATCTAATAACTCGGTACACTATTATATGTAAAAGAAAACAAAATTGGAGGAACTAATCGTGAGAACGACATACATCGCTAAACCTGGTGAAGTTGATCGCAAGTGGTACGTTGTCGATGCTAAGGATGTCCCAATGGGTCGTCTGGCCACCGTCGTCGCATCTATCCTGCGTGGTAAGAACAAGCCAACATTTACTCCCCACGTTGACACTGGTGACAACGTCATCGTTATCAACGCTGCACAAGTTAAGTTAACTGGTAAGAAGGCATCTAAGAAGATGTACTACCGTCACTCAAACTACCCTGGTGGTTTGAAGACCCGGACTGCCGGTGACTTCCGTGCTAAGGAACCAGAGAAGTTATTGGAAACTGCTATCAAGGGTATGCTTCCCCACAACTCCCTGGGTCACAAGATGGGCTTAAAGCTTCATGTCTACGCTGGCGAAGACCACAGTCATGCAGCACAAAAGCCTGAAGCATTGGACATTACAAACTTAATCTAAGGAGGGAATGGAATTGGCTCAAACTGTACAATACAGAGGTACTGGTCGTCGTAAGGACGCTACCGCACGTGTTCGCTTAGTACCAGGTTCTGGTAAGATTACTATGAACGGTAAGGCAATCGAAGACTACATTCCATTTGCCAACTTACGTGCTATCGTTAACCAACCATTTGATGTTACTAAGACTAACGGTCAATACGACGTTATTGCTAACATCAACGGTGGTGGATTCTCCGGTCAAGCCGGTGCAGTTCGTCACGGTATTGCCCGTGCCCTGCTCACCGTTGATCCTGACTTCCGTGACGCTTTGAAGAAGGCCGGTCTTTTGACTCGTGACCCTCGGATGAAGGAACGTCGTAAGCCAGGTCTGAAGAAGGCTCGTAAGGCTGCTCAATTTAGTAAGCGTTAATATTCGATTATCGCTTCAATATCAGAGATCGAGGTTTACTCGATCTCTTTTTGTTTTAAAATCATACGGGCTGGTTATTAAAATAATGATATAATCTGAAGTAGATATTTTAAAATTGGTAGAGGAGGAAAATTTCTTTTGGCAAGGCGAAAGGGAAAAAAGCGCAAATCAGGGACGAAGACGTTAATTTGGCTACTCGTCATTATCGCTCTATTCCTGGGGGTCTACGCTGCACATCACTATTACCGGATTTGGAACCAACAGCGGATTGAACGCCAGATGGGGCATCAAGACCGCGAGGCAAAGCGTCTGTTCATCAAGCAGGTTGCTCCTGAGGCCCAGGCAATGCAGAATACTTACCATGTCTGTGCTTCGGTAACCATTGCCCAGGCAATTCTGGAGTCCCAGTGGGGGACAAGCCAGCTGGCATCCCAGTACCATAACCTTTTTGGAATTAAGGGGACAGACCCCAGCAATTCTAAGGTGATGACGACAAAGGAGTACATTAACGGACGTTGGATTGTCACCAAGGGTCGTTTCCGGGTTTATGACAGTTGGAGTGATTCCATTAAGGATCATACAAAGCTGATGTTAAACGGGACCGACATGAACAAGCAGAACTACCAAGACGTGGTCAATGCGAAGAACTATAAGGAGGCGGCTGAGGCCTTGCAGAAATCGGGCTACGCAACCGATCCAGACTACGCCAAGAAGCTCATTTCGGTAATTCAGACTTATAAGTTATATAATTATGACAAGTAGAGAATCAAAGGAGTAATCACCATGCAGGAATTAAACGAAAAGATCGAAAAGTTTGGGACGGTCCTGCCGGGCAATGTCTTGAAGGTGGATGCCTTCTTGAATCACCAGGTTGACCCTGAACTGATGCTGCACATCGGTCAAGAGTTTGCCAAGCGCTTTGCGGGTGAAGGAATTACGAAGATTTGGACCGTGGAATCATCTGGAATTGCCCCAGCAGTAATGACCGGGTTGGCAATGAAGGTTCCCGTTATTTTCGCGCGGAAGCACAAAAGTTTAACTCTGAACAAAGACATGTACGTTGCTGATGTTTACTCGTACACCAAGAAGACGACTAACCGAATTTCGATTTCTAAGAAGTACGTCTCACCGGATGACAAGATTTTAATGGTTGATGATTTTCTGGCTAATGGTCAGGCAGTTGAAGGAATGTTAGAAATTGCTGACCAGGCCGGCGTTAAGGTTGCTGGTGCTGGAATCGTGATTGAAAAGAGCTTCCAGCCTGGTGGCAAGGAACTACGGGACCGGGGCTTCCGGGTTGAATCCTTGGCCCGGATTAAGTCGCTGGCCAACAATCAGATTGAGTTTGATAAGGATTAGGGGGACGACAATGAGTACAAACGCTATTTATCCAGGAAGCACGATTGGCTTAATTGCTGTTAACCGGAATGTGGGGGCCCTGATTGCCGCAGCAAAGAAGGCTGGCTTTAACGTGGGTGTCTACTTAGATCACGCCCAGCCAGCATTAACAAAGATGGCTGATTTTACCATAGTGGGGCCCTACAATGATAAGGCCAAACTAACTGAGTTTGGCCAGGACTGTGACGCCATTATCTACCAGACGCCGAGCGTTGACTCCCGGGTCTTACACTTTTTAAGCCAGTTTGCGGTAATCCCTCAGGGAATCAATGGCCTGGAAATTGTCCAAGACCGTCTGATGGAACGGGCCTTTTTGGACCAGATTAACATTAACATTGCCCCCTACGTAACGGTCGTTAGCCTGGATGATGTTTACCAGTCAATTGACTCCATCGGCTATCCGGCCTTATTGAAGCCAATTCAGCGGGGAATTGGTGAGCAGTCCATGATGATCAACCGCCAGTCGGACATTGCCCGAGCCGGTGACTTCATCAACACGGGAACCTACCTTTTGGAATCTTGGATTGACCACACTGCTGAATACACGATGACGGCGGCAACCGATGGGAAAGACGTCAAAATCTACCCGCTGGCAAAGCTTAAGTTTGCCCAGGATTGGAAGCTGATTGCTGTTGAAACGCTGGCCGTAGTGGATGATGACCTGTTGACAGAGATGCAGCGAATCGTGAAAAGTGTTGCGGCATCGTTGGAATACCGGGGTGTCTTCTCCCTTAACTTTTACGTTACGGCCACCGGCTCGCTGTACGTGAAGAATATTGAATTGGGCATGACTTCGATTGCCAACGTTTACGACAGTGCCGCCAACGTGACCCAGTATGAGGAGCAGGTTCGGGCAACGGCGGGGATGCCCCTCCACGTTATCCGTTCCCTACAACCGACTCTCTTGATGGTAGCCCGGTACTCACAGGAGGAGGCAATCCAGCGTCAGTGGATGCTGAAAGACAACTGGCAGTTCCGTCTCTTTAACCTCAGTAATCCGGATGATGATAGTCTGCTGGGCTTCGTCTGGATTACGGGTAGCAGCCTGACCGAACTGGAGGAACAGGTGGATGACACCGAAGTTTGGACAGAACCCCTCGCTGCACAGGATGAGCAGACGACAGAAGATGACAACGATCAACTTTAACTAGAAAGTAAAACTGAAAAATTAACGCACGCTTTTGACTAGTATTGAAGCCAGTTTCGGTAGTCAATAGGGTGCGTTTTTTTGCGATTACTGGGTAATGTTTGGAAATACAACAGGAGCCGGCAGGCAAATTAAAACTTTTTACCAGCCTTTTGCTTTTTGGAAAAATTCGTAACAGATGTTCGTTTTAGTCAAAAGTAAATGCATTATTTGGTATAATATTAGCCGACTGATTTTTTAGAGAGGATGGGACGGCATGAATAATAGTCAAGCACTACTAGATGGAATGAACGATGAGCAAACCGAAGCGGTCTTAACAACGGAAGGACCGCTGCTGGTTATGGCTGGAGCTGGTTCCGGGAAGACACGGGTATTGACCCACCGGGTGGCCTACTTGATTGAAGAAAAGAATGTTTTTCCATGGAACATCTTGGCAATCACCTTTACCAATAAGGCCGCGCGAGAAATGCAGGAACGGGTCGGTAAGCTTCTAGGCGAGAGTGCCCAGGATATTTGGGTGTCTACTTTCCACTCCCTATGTGTGCGCATCTTACGACGGGATATCGAGAAGATTGGTTATAACCGGGCCTTTACCATCGCGGACACGGGTGAACAGCGGACGCTGATGAAGCAGGTCTGTGCTGAGTTAAACATTGACCCCAAGAAGTTTGACCCGCGGAGCATCCTCAGTACGATTTCAAATGCAAAAAATGCCCTGCTGACACCTGACGACTACGCAGCCAAGGCTAGCGATAACCGTAACCCACATAGCATGTACACCTCCGTGGTTGCCCGGGCTTACAAGCTTTACCAAGAGCAGCTTGAAGCCAACCAGGCCCTTGACTTTGATGACCTGATTATGAAGACGATTGAGCTTTTCCAAAAGGATCCGGAGACCTTGGAATTTTACCAGGACCGCTTTCACTACATTCACGTCGACGAATACCAGGATACCAACGATGCCCAGTACAAGCTGGTTCACATGCTGGCCGACAAATACCAAAACATCTGTGTGGTTGGGGATGCGGACCAGAGTATTTACGGCTGGCGGGGTGCCAATATCGAAAACATCCTGAACTTCGAACATGATTATCCCAACGCCCACACCGTCATGCTGGAACAGAACTACCGGTCGACCCAGACCATTCTGGATGCCGCCAACGAAGTGATTAATAACAACAGTGGGCGCAAGGACAAGAACCTCTGGACCAAAAACGGCCAGGGGGACAAGATCACCTACTACCAAGCCCAAAACGAACATGACGAAGCCCAGTACATTGTCGCTAAAATTAAGGAAGAGCACGACAAGCACGGTTACCACTACAACGACTTTGCCATCCTCTACCGGACCAACGCCCAGTCGCGAATGATTGAAGAGACCTTTATGAAGTCCAGCGTCCCCTACACGATGGTGGGGGGCCACAAGTTCTATGACCGGAAGGAAATCCGCGACGTCCTGGCCTACCTAACTCTGTTAGTCAACCACCAGGATTCCATGAGTTTTAGCCGTATCGTTAACACACCTAAGCGGGGCATCGGCCTGACAACGGTTGAACACCTCCGGGAGTTTGCCAACGACAACGGCTGGTCTCTGCTGGAGGCGAGTCAGAACGTTGATATTGCCAATAATATTTCCTCCCGGGCGCGGACAAAGCTGGCGGATTTTGGCCAGTTAATTGCTGATTTGGACAAGCAGGTTGAGTACTTGAGTATTACTGACCTGACCGACCAAATCTTGGAGCGGTCGGGTTATAATAAGATGTTGCAAAAGGAAAATAACCTGGAGAACCAGACTCGCCAGGAGAACCTGGATGAATTTAAGTCGGTGACCCAGGAATACGATAAGCAACACGAAGACGATGACACGCCGAACCGGCAGAAACTGGTTAACTTCCTAGCCGACCTGGCCCTAGTTTCTGATCAGGACGATGTTGATGAGCAGGAGCCAGCGGTGACGTTAATGACCCTCCACGCCGCAAAGGGACTTGAATTTCCGGTCGTCTTTCTGGTTGGCATGGAAGAGGGAGTTTTTCCCCTTTCCCGGGCCCTGATGGAAGACAATGAGCTGGAAGAAGAACGGCGGTTGGCCTATGTGGGAATTACCCGGGCCAAGAAGAAACTCTATTTGACGAACGCCGTTTCCCGTCTCCTGTACGGACGGATCCAGCGGAACAAGCCGTCCCGCTTTGTGGAAGAAATTGACCCGAAGCTTCTCGACGAAGAGGGGGGTCAAATGAATGACGACGTTCCATTCAATAAGAAGGCCGCCACGATGGGAACTTATCGCCAGCGGTCAACGCAAAAGCACCATTACCGGGATGCCGGTAAACGGGTCAAGCCAATTACGAATACCGGTACCGGTGCGGACAAAGTAAGCTGGAAAGTTGGCGATAAAGTTACCCACAAGAAATGGGGCCAAGGAACGGTCGTCAAAGTCAACGGCAGCGGGAACGATATGGAACTGGACATCGCCTTCCCTGCTAAGGGGGTCAAGCGGCTCCTGGCAAGTTTTGCACCAATTCAAAAAGTAAATTAAAAGTGAGGCCAGAATAATGGATAAGCAAATACCAGTCGACCAGCTAACCCTGGCGGCGGCCAAACAAGAAATTGTTCCCCTGAGAAAGCAGTTAACCCAGTGGGGCAAGGAGTACTACGAACAGGACAACCCAACCGTTGAGGACTACGTCTATGACAGGGCCTACCAACGTTTGGTAGCCCTGGAACAGCGTTTTCCGGAGCTGAAGACGAGCGATTCGCCAACGCAACGGGTTGGGGGTGGCCCCCAAAGTCAGTTAACGAAGGTGACCCATGATATCCCGATGCTGTCAATGGGGGACGTCTTCTCCATTGATGAGTTGATGGACTTCAACCAGCGGCAACAGGATAATAAAGACGTTGAAGTGGCGCCTGAGTATAACCTTGAATTAAAGATTGATGGTCTTTCCTTATCCTTAGTTTATGAAAACGGCAAGTTAGTTCAGGGTTCAACTCGGGGAAACGGGGTCATCGGTGAAGATGTCACCGCCAACGTGATGACGATTAAGTCGGTTCCCCACGAACTGCCCGAACCCCTTTCCCTTGAATTCCGTGGTGAGTGCTACATGCCGAAGAAGTCTTTTGTTAATCTCAACCAAGAACGGGAGGCGGCTGGTCAACCAATCTTTGCTAACCCGCGGAATGCGGCGGCGGGGAGCCTTCGCCAGCTTGACCCGCACGTGACGGCTAAGCGGGATTTGGATACCTTTATGTACTATGTTCCTGAGTATCAGAAGCTGGGCGTTAAGACCCAGGCGGCAGCCCTCGACCGGATGCGGGAACTCGGCTTTAACGTCAACCCGAATAACCGGGTCGTTCATAACCGCCAGGAGATCACCGCCTACATTGAGGAATACACGGCCAAACGGGACCAGCTTTCCTACGGGATTGACGGAATCGTGGAAAAGGTCAATGACCTTGACACTGAGATTGCCCTCGGGAATACCGTTAAGGTTCCCCGCTGGGAAATTGCCTACAAGTTCCCACCTGAGGAGCAGGCGACGGTGGTCAGAGATATTGAATGGACGGTTGGGCGGACCGGTAATGTTACACCGACTGCGGTGATGGATCCGGTTCAACTGGCGGGGACCACGGTTAGTCGTGCTTCTCTCCATAATCCCGACTACCTCCAGGAGAAGGGGATTCGGGTCGGCGACACCGTTTACCTCCACAAGGCAGGCGACATTATTCCTGAAATCTCCCGGGTCGACCTGAAAAAGCGGCCGGCTGATAGTAAACCATACGAGATTCCGACAACCTGCCCAGTCTGCGGCGCCAAGTTGGTCCACTTAGACGATGAGGTTGCCTTGCGGTGCATCAACCCGATGTGTCCGGCCCAAATTAAGGAGGGGTTGGCCCACTTCGCCTCTCGGAACGCGATGGACATCGATGGCTTAGGACCGAAAATTATCCAGCAGCTCTGGAACAAGAAGTTAATTCATGACGTAGCTGACCTGTACAGCCTGACGCGAGACCAATTATTAACTTTAGATAAATTTGGTGACAAATCCGCCACTAACCTATTGACATCGATTGACAATAGTCGTAATAATTCTGTCGAACGCTTATTATTTGGTCTCGGTATTCGCCATGTTGGTGCTAAGGCGGCCCGGCTGATCATGGAGCATTTTGGCTCCCTCGACCAGTTGATGGCAGCAAGCGCTGATGAGGTTTCCGCGGTTGATGGCATCGGCCCCACCATTGGTGAGAGTGTGGAAGCCTACTTTGCTAACCCCCAAGTAGTCAAGCTGGTTGATGAACTCCGGGATGCCGGCATTAATTTTGCTTACCTGGGGGCCACCACACCAGTCAACTCAACAAGCGAATGGAACGACCGCCGGGTAGTTTTGACCGGGAAGCTGGAAGAAATGACCCGGAGTCAGGCGAAGGATTGGCTAGAAGCACATGGGGCAAAGGTTACTAGCAGCGTTTCAAAGAAAACTGATATTGTCATTGCCGGGACGGCAGCGGGAAGCAAACTGACGAAGGCCCAGAACCTGGGAATCACGGTTTGGGATGAGGCCCGCTTTGCCCAAGCAATGAAGGAGGAACAATAATCGTGAAGTTAAAAGTTAAGAAAATAGCAACAGCTGCGGCCCTTTTGATGAGCACGGTCGTCCTTGCTTCATGTGGCTTTGGGCACAGTTCGTCTAAAAACTATAGTACGACTGGCTCTGGCAACGGAAATTATCAAGGGGTTATTCAAAATGGTCGCTACAAGACCAGTAAGGCCCGGGGAATTAACGTTGCCCAAAACGATAATCCGTACAACCAAAAGAGCTTTGAAAGTGGTTTGACCCAGGTTTCCAAGCGGGTCTTTTCACCGAAGTCCTATATCTTCCAGGAAGGCCAATACTTGAACACCAATACCCTGCAGAGCTGGCTCGGCCGGAAGTCGAAGAAGAACCCGAACGGTCTTAACCCAGTCCGGGGTAAGAAGAGCGACCCGAATCCGGAATATATCCAGCAGATTGAGGAGCAGGACTACATGACGGATAGTGGTCGGTCGATGAAGCTGAAGGGAATCGTTATCGGGGTTGGAATCAACTCCGAATACAATTACCAGAAGAAGACGGATGGTCCGTCCTTCACTAAGAACATTAGCAAGGATGAAATGCGCCAACAAGGTGAAATTGCTGCCCAGAAGATTTTGACCCGCCTGCGGCACACTAAGGGCGTCGGTGACGTGCCGATTGTAATTGCCCTCTATAAGCAGGCGCCCGACGATAGCCTGGTTGGTGGAAGTTACTTTGCCTACAGCAGGAACAACGGTAACAAGATCAGTAGCTGGACGAACCTCCACTACAAGACAGTTGTTCTTCCGAAGGCATCAGCAACGAACTCCCGGACCAGCGCCGATTCACAGGATAATGACAACTTCTCGAACTTCAAGAGTCAGATTCAGAGCTTCTTCCCGAACCTGAGTGGGGTCACCGCCCAGGCCCAGTACAATAATGGTCAGCTGGCAGGAATGCACATCACGGTGACGACCCAGTTCTACAGTCAGACGGAAATCACCAGCTTTACCCAGTACATTGCCCGGGCCGCCAAGCGTTACCTGCCGAGCGGAATCCCGATTGATATCCGGATTCAGGCTGACTCTGAGATGCAGGCGATTGTTTACCGGGATTCCGGATCTAACACTTTCCACACCCACATTTTGGATTCTTACTAATACTTTTAAACTAAAAGAGGTCGGTTTTCAGCCGCCTCTTTTTATTTGCGCAAACTCCGACCGCAAATTGCTGAAAATACGACGAGTTCTGTGCTAAAATTGTTAATTGTATGTATACCTAAATTTTGGAAAAGAGGTAGAAATGATGGCCAGTAAAATCACTAAGCAACAAGTAGAACACGTTGCTGAACTTGCTAAGCTTGAATTCCCTAAGGACGAGCTGGGTAAGTTTACCACACAATTAGGAAGCATTATTGACATGTTTGAAGACCTCACTGCTGTTGATACCGATGGTGTTGAACCAATGACTTCGGCAACCGACCGGGTTAACGTGATGCGTGAAGATAAAGCTGTCAAGGCCACGAAGGAAGAGACCGAAGCACTGCTGAAGAACGCTCCGGACGAAGATGGCGGCTACATCAGAGTTCCTGTAATCATTGACGAAAGTGAGGATGGCGAATAATGGACTTCTATCAAACCGACTTAAGTCAGCTGCACAATGACCTGGTCAATAAGAAGATTAGTGCCAGTGAACTGACGAAGGCAACCTTCGACCACATCAAGGCCAATGATGACCAGGTCAAGGCCTTCTTGACCCTGAACGAAGATGCCGCAACTAAGTGTGCCCAAGAAATTGATGATGCCGGGATTGCGGCTGACCAACTCGTTAGTGGGGTACCACTGGCTGTTAAGGACAACATTCTGACCAAGGGGTTGACGACTACGGCCGCTTCCAAGATCCTGGAAAACTTCAATCCCGTTTATGATGCCACAGTTGTTGATAAGTTAAACCAGGCTGGCTTCATTAACGTCGGGAAGACCAACCTGGATGAATTTGCCATGGGTTCGTCCACGGAAAACTCAGCCTTCTTTACCACCCACAACCCATGGGACCTGACCCGGGTTCCTGGTGGTTCTTCAGGTGGTTCTGCAGCGGCAGTTGCAGCGGGCGACGTCCTCGGGGCCCTCGGTACTGATACTGGTGGTTCCATTCGGATGCCTGCCTCTTTCAACGGAGTCGTCGGCATGAAGCCAACATACGGCCGGGTTTCCCGGTGGGGGATCATTGCCTTTGGTTCCAGTTTTGACCAGGTTGGCTGGCTGACCCGGACCGTTAAGGACAATGCCTACTTGACGGCGCTGATTGCTGGTAATGATAAGCACGATATGACGTCTTCTCTGAAGGAAGTACCAGACTGGGCTGCCCACCTGAATGACGACACGAGTGTTAAGGGCCTGAAGATCGCCGTTCCAAAGGAATACTACGATGACTTAAACGACGACGTTAAGAAGGTTGTCAAGGCAGCCTTAGACCACCTGGAGTCACTGGGCGCTACGGTTGACAAGGTTAGTCTGCCCCGCACTAAGTACGGTGTTCCAGCTTACTACATTTTGGCATCATCTGAAGCTTCATCGAACCTGCAACGGTACGATGGGATTCGTTACGGTTTCCGGGCTAAGGATGCCAAGAACCTGGATGAAGTTTATGTTAAGTCCCGGACGGAAGGTTTCGGTGAAGAAGTCAAGCGGCGGATCATGCTGGGGACCTTCTCCCTGTCCGCTGGGTTCTACGATGCCTACTTCAATAAGGCCGCTAAGGTTCGTCGCCTGATCGCCCAAGACTTCTATAAGGTCTTTGAGAACTATGACCTGATCATCGGGGCTACCGGGGCCACGACCGCCTTTAAGATTGGGGCCGAAATTGATGATCCAAAGACGATGTACATGAACGATGTCCTGACCGTGCCGGTTAACATGGCTGGCCTGCCAGCAATGTCTGTTCCGGCCGGCTTTTCGGAAAAGAACGGGATGCCAGTTGGTCTGCAGATCATTGGGAAGCCATTTGACGAACAGACCATCTACAACGCTGGTTACGTCTTTGAACAAACCACTGATTTTCACAAGAAGGCACCAAAGTTAGGAGGGCAAAACTAAGATGAACTTTCAAACTACCATCGGACTAGAAGTCCACGTCGAATTGAAGACGAATTCAAAGATTTACAGTCCTTCACCGGTTGACTTTGGTGACCAACCGAACGCCAACACCAACGTCATTGACTGGGGGTACCCGGGGGTATTGCCAACCCTGAACAAGGGCGTTGTTCGTGACGGAATCATGGCCGGGCTTGCACTTCACGCTCAGATTGCCCACCACATGCACTTTGACCGGAAGAACTACTTCTATCCGGACAACCCGAAGGCCTACCAGATCACCCAGTCTGATACGCCAATTGCCCACGACGGTTGGATTGAAATCGAAGTCGACGGCAAAAAGAAGAAAATTGGAATCGCCGAAATGCACATCGAAGAAGATGCCGGTAAGAACACCCACACCAGCAAGTACTCCTACGTGGACCTGAACCGGCAGGGGACGCCCCTGATTGAAATTGTTTCTAAGCCGGATATCGCTTCACCAGATGAAGCCGTGGCCTACCTGGAAGCACTGCGGCAACGGATCCAGTTCACGGGGATTTCCGACGTGAAGATGGAAGAAGGGTCGATGCGGGTTGATACCAACATCTCCATCCGCCCAGTCGGCTCCGACAAGTTCGGGACCAAGACGGAAATGAAGAACATCAACTCCTTCAACTACGTCCGCAAGGCTCTGGCCTTTGAAGAAAAGCGTCACCAGCAAGTATTGATGTCTGGTGGGCACATTGCCCAGGAAACCCGGCGGTACGATGAACCAACCGGGACCACGGTTTCTATGCGGACCAAGGAAGGGGCCGATGACTACCGTTACTTCCCAGAACCAGATATTCCGGACTTGAACGTCAGTGACGACTGGATCAAGGAAATCGAAGGCGAAATGCCAGAAATGCCGGGTGAACGGCGTAAGCACTACGTTGACGACCTGGGACTTTCCGACTACGACGCTATGGTCCTGACCCAGACGAAGGAAATGTCAGACTTCTTTGAGGCGGCCGTTAAGGATGGCGGCGATCCAAAGCGGGTTGCTAACTACCTAATGAACGACGTTAACTCCTACTTGAACGACAAGCACATTGACCTGCCGGACACCAAGTTGACTCCTGCCAACCTGGCCGGGATGGTTAAGTTGATTGATGACGGGACGATTTCTTCCAAGATGGCTAAGAAGGTCTTCAAGGGGATTCTGGCCGGTGAAGAACCACAGGCATACGCCAAGGAACATGGTCTGGTTCAACTGTCTGACCCAGCACAATTACAGCCAATCGTTGACGATGTTTTGGCTAACAATGCCCAATCCATCGAAGACTTCAAGAACGGGAAGGACCGGGCAGTTGGTTACCTGATGGGTCAGATTATGAAGCAGACCCGGGGAAAGGCCAATCCACAAGTTGTTACCCAGTTACTGATGAAGTCCCTAAAGGCTAAGTAGGAGGATTACTATGCGTAAACGGGCACGGATTATTTATAACCCAACTGCTGGTCGTGAAGCCCTCCGCAACGACCTAGTAGACATTTTGGATATCTATGAAAAGGCTGGTTACGAAACGAGTGCGTTTGCGACAACACCAGCACCGAATTCGGCAAAGAACGAGGCGACCCGGGCAGCCAAGGAGGGTTTTGACCTGATTGTGGCCGCCGGTGGTGACGGAACGTTGAACGAGGTCGTTAATGGGATTGCCGGCTTAGAGAAGCGGCCCATAATGGCGATTATTCCGGCCGGGACGACCAATGACTACGCCCGGGCACTGCGGATTCCGCGTGATGATCCGATCGCTGCCGCCAAGCTGATCTTACGGAAGAACAAGAAGTTCAAGATTGATATCGGTAAGGCGGGCGACAACTACTTCATGAACATTGCTGCCGGGGGCACATTGACCGAATTGACCTATGACGTGCCGTCCCAGATGAAGTCCTTATTTGGCTATGCCGCGTACCTGGCCAAGGGGGCGGAGCTATTACCGCAGGTTAAGCCAGTCGATGTTTCCATCAAGTACGATGGTAATGAGTACCGGGGGATGGCCTCAACGATTTTCTTGGCCCTGACGAATTCGGTTGGGGGCTTTGAGCAAATTGTGCCGGACGCCTCTTTGGATGATGGTAAGTTCACGATGATTATCGTCAAGAAAAGTAGCCTGGCGGACATGCTGGGGTTAATGGCGAAGGCCTTGCAAGGAAAGCACCTCAATGATCCGCGGATTGTCTATGCCAAGGCAACCGATATTGAGGTGACGCCGTTGAACAAGGATGACCGGCTGATGATCAACCTGGACGGCGAATACGGTGGTGATGCGCCGATGAAGTTCCACGACCTCAAGCAACATATCGAAGTGGTAGCTAACCTGGACGCCATTCCGGACGATGCCATTACTGAGTCGGCAGATTTCCGGCGAGTCGAAAAGGACTTCGTCGAAGGGGTCGACAAGATTAATAAGAAAAGCAAGTAGGGTAAAATTTAGTTTACCCGTAAGCAAAAAAGAGCCGTTAGTATTCGGAGTTTTCTGAAAGCTAACGGCTCTTTGTGTATTCTAACTGAAACTTGAAAGCTAATAATCACGCCAAAGGCGTGTGGTTATTGGCTTTTT
>NZ_AZGM01000005.1 GCF_001435935.1 Limosilactobacillus panis DSM 6035 | reverse complement strand
ATAGGCACCGTTACGGTCTACACCTAGTGAAAAGCCAAGAAACTTCAATCTTAGGGGACTACCAACTTTAGTTTTATCTGGATTAACTTTAACCTTCAATTGCTTTTCGAGAAAATGGGTAATACTGCGCATTACTCGTTCTCCCGCCCGTTGACTTTTAACATAAATATTACAATCATCCGCATAGCGTACAAAGTGATGGCCACGTCTGGTCAACTCTTTATCCAACTCATTTAGGTAAATATTCGCCAGTAATGGTGATAATGGTCCACCTTGCGGCGTTCCTTTGTCACTCCTAGCGAAAAGCCCATGATCTAAGACCCCGCTAGTCAAAAACTTGCGGATAAGTCTTAGCGTCCATGGGTCATTAATATATTGTTGGAGGTACTTAATCATCAAATCATGGTTGACGTTATCGAAATAGGCCTTCAGGTCTAAGTCGACTACTCTTCGATATCCCTGATTATATAGTTTAACTACCTTTGCGATTGCGTCTTGGGCTCCACGATGAGGGCGAAAGCCAAAACTATTATCCGAGAAAATACGCTCAAAGATTGGCGTGAGCACTTGGGCAACTGCTTGTTGGACCATGCGGTCCACTACCGTTGGTATCCCTAGTTTTCTCACTCCACCGTTGGGCTTGGGAATTTCCACTCGTTTAACCGGTACTGGCTTATAATTGCCTTCACGTAGGTTGGTGATTAACTCCGTTTTATTTTCTCTAAGATATTGCAGGAGGCCATCGACAGTCATATCATCAATGCCCGCTGCTCCTTTATTTCTCTTAACTCGCAAATAAGCCTGGTTCAGGTTATTGCGGTCCAAGACTTGGTCTTGGATAGTGACACTCATACCTTTACCTTCACCATAATCGGT
>NZ_AZGM01000031.1 GCF_001435935.1 Limosilactobacillus panis DSM 6035 | reverse complement strand
AACGGACTTATGCGGAAGTGTGATTTTCACATTTCCGCTTGTAGCAAGGGTTTGAGACACTTTTGGGCTATCTTCACCGCGTAAATAGACATCGGTTGCTTTCACATCGAGCTTGGACAGATATAAGCGATTCGGTTCATTCTTTTTTGTTTTTGGGTTAAAGCCCAGTCGTTTTTGCATCAGCAAATGAGCGGACTCGAGTTCTTTTTTAATTTTGACGACTTTTTGATTATGGCAATTAAATAAATTTTCGAGTTCTTGATTGGTAAAAATAAAGTAGACGTGATTTTCCTCATCAACCCAGCTGTTGCGCAAAGAATACTCGAGCCGATCTTTCAGTACCATATAAGCCAATTTAGCGTCACTGCTTAAATGCCTGTATTGCTCGCCATACATTAATACCTTAGGGAACTGGAAAAATAAGGCTCCATATACGTTATCGGCTTCATAGTAATTGAAATCTGTTGATTTTGTCATAATAAAAACTCCCTTTCTTGACTGACACACACTGTCTCAAAAGAGAGTTGCTAAAACATTTGATTTGCTTTAAAATACAAATCTGATATGCTCTAACTGAATTACAAAGCGTTCATTTAGCCTTGAGGCTTTGTAATTTACCAGCATGTGTCTGTCTGTGAGTTGCCCAGTCGGCAACTTTTTTAATTTCTAACAACAAAAATGGACTAAATAGCTCCAGTTAGCTACTTAGTCCATTGGCTTTAATTTGTTTTTAACTATCCTTAACTTGTCCTTTCGGACTGGCTTGCGGTATAATTAACCTACAAATTAAGAACAATGTTCAGTCGATTTTCACCGCCAAGTTAAAATCGACTGAATTTAAGTAGCTGGCTGATAGCTACTTGCTAAACCGAAGGTCCCTGATTCCTCGTGAATTGGGGACTTTTTGGTTTAGCTTGATCTCTTTATTCGGTTGTTAAATTAGTGTTAGTTTAGCATAGTGCTTTCTAACCGGCAACTTTATTTGGTCCAGTACACTTTACAAGCTTTTATCTAATTGTGAGATAATTAAATAAATTGTTTGATTAATTATTTATTTAATTATTAAATAGCATCTATGATTGAAGCTAAGAATTCTGAACGGTTTTTAAATCCGTTTTTTCGGGCAGCCGTATCCATTTTTTTAAGTTGACTTTCAGTAATTGAGAAGGTCACTGATCGCTTACGCTCTACTTCCTTTCGGCTGATATTTTTCAAAAATGCAACTGCATCTTTCTTGTTGTCTTTCAATGTAGTTTCGTAACTTTCTCTCATTTCTTCGTCTTTTTTATGGTTGAATGAATCTAAACTCATAATCTAACTCTCCTTACTTGGTTTTATTTGCTAATTCTTGAAAAAGATGATCGGCGTGTTCTATGAACTTTTGGTTTTGTTTTAAAATGGATTCATCATGATTGGCCAATTCAAATATTGAAGCGTGCCTTGCAGTAGCTTTATTAAAGAGCTCTCTTTCAGGAATTATAGTTGCGACTGTTTCATCGCCTTCTATGTGTTTTAGCAAATCGCGAGACATGCTTGTATTATGTCTAATCATATTACCGATAAAGAAAAGCTTTGCGTCAACGTAAGTTTCGCCAGTTCGATAATCAAAAAGTGATTTTCTGAATTTTTCGAGTCGTGTTTCTAGGTCAAACTTGGCATTGTAGCCATGTTCACTGGGTGTAATGGGACTAAGCAGGTAATTACTGATAGCAATAGCGTTTTTAGTGATGGTGCTAAAATCTGGGTGCGTATCAATTAAGATATAGTCATAGTCGGTCAAGCTTAATGAATCGGAGTTGTTTTTAAACCACATGAACAACATCATTTCTTTGTTACTGTTATTTTCTAGATAACTTCCTAAAACATCTAGGTCTATAAAACCGGCTATTAAATCTAGATTCGGTCCGACACTGTCAATTTTTACTTTTTGAGCAGTGTCATTTTCTTTAAACGCTTCAGCGATGGTATTGTTTCGTCGTGTCTTTTCAAAAACGGTTGTTAAATTGCACTGATGGTCTAAATCGATTAATAGAACCTTCTTACCATGTTTGGCTAACCAATCACCATAATTTAAAGTCAAGGTTGTTTTACCAACACCACCCTTGATAGCAGTAAAAGTAATAATCTTCATCTTGATGCCTCCTTCATCTAGCTTAATTATATCATTATCAAGCAAACAAATAAACAATTTATTAAATAATTAACGTAACGATTTTGGCCGGTTTAATCATGTACTTCGGCAATATCAACAGCACTCATTCCCGGCTGATAAGGCTTGAACGGCTCTGGTGCAAATAGTCTGAGAGTGTGCCTTTTACCTAGTTGTTGATAGGGTGTTGTAGGTTATGCTGGCACCATCGCTTTTAATTCGTCCACGGCTGAAAACCCGATGAGGCTTAGCTCTCGTCGGGTTTTCTTGCGTAATGCATGGATGACTTCAATGCCGCTGAGTGTTGCACTAGCGGTTCGGATGCTTTGGAAACTTGCTGACCGCACCCGGTGTCGTTTAATGAATCGATGATCTTGTTCGATTAAATTGTTTCGATACTTGGAACATTGGTGTGCTGATTTGCTCAAGTAGTCTTGTTTCATCAGGTGCTTCACTGCCTTAAGTGTTGCTCGATATTGATCGGTGACTAAGCGATCAGGACGACCATTGGTCGTCAAAAGCCGTTTCAAAAAGTGATAGGCTGCCACATAATCACGATGCTTTCGCAGTTCGAAGTCGAGCGTCAGACCGTTGCTATCAATTGCACGATACAGATAAGTCCAATGACCTTTGACGTTAATGTAAGTCTCGTCTATCCTCCAACTTTTGGTATGGGAGGTTTGATGTTGGCGCCATAAAGCCTTAAAGATGGGACCATAATGATGAACCCAACGCATGAACGTGGTGTGATGCACACTAACCCCGCGATCACGTAGCAATTCAACGATATCACGGTAGCTGAGACTGAACCTAAAATAGTAGCCAACGGCTACTATAATGATATCCTGTTGAAAGTGGCGTCCTTTAAAGTAATTCATGCGCACAATCCCTCGTTTCTTGTCACTCAGTATACTAGAATGAAGTTGCCAGGCAAACTTTGCACCAGAGCCTAAGCTACCACTATGTTATAATGACCATATCGAAAGGAGATCAATCTAATGAAATATACGAAAACCAAAGCAGTATTAAATCAACTCGTTGCCGATTTGAGCCAGATGTCAATGATTATCCATCAGACGCATTGGTACATGCGTGGACCCAACTTTTTGAAGTTGCACCCCTTGATGGATGAGTTCATGGAAGAAATTGACAGCCAACTCGATGTCATTTCTGAACGGCTGATTGCGCTTGATGGCAGTCCTTACTCGACCTTAAAAGAAATGGCCGAAAACACTAAGATTCAAGACTGGCCTGGTGAATGGGACAAAACAACCCCAGAACGCCTCGCACACTTAGTTGATGGCTATCGTTACTTGGAAGACCTTTACCAACACGGCATTGAAGTATCCGATGTTGAAAAAGACTTCAGTACCCAAGATATTTTCATTGGTCTCAAAACCGCAATTGAGAAGAAAATCTGGATGATTCAGGCAGAGCTTGGGTCGGCGCCGGAAATTGATGAATAAAATAATATTAAAAAATCGGTAGGCTTAAACATTGCTAACGCTTATATCAGTGCTGCTATTTAATTAAAATGCGACATCCCAACAACGGGGTGGCGCATTTTTGTTTGCAATGCGGTGACAAATAGGCCGGAAGCAAAATAAGTGAGTGATAACTCATTTTAATGTTGACAAACCGAGATGTACTGATTATACTAAGGCCATTAAGTGAGTGAGTATAAACTCGCTTTGAGAAAGAGGGTTATTAAAATGGTAACGGATTATGTCATCGCCAAGCAGGTCAGCAAGCACTTTGGTCATCAGCAAGTGCTCAATCAGATTGATTTGACACTGCCGGCTGGAATGATTTATGGCTTGATTGGGCCATCAGGAGCTGGGAAGACCACCTTGATCAAGAGTATTTTAGGGATGGAAGCTGTGGATAGTGGCACTGTTAAAGTCATGGATACGGTGATGCCCAATAGGGCGGTAATGGCACAAGTAGGGTATATGGCCCAAAGTGACGCTTTGTATGAGACACTAACGGCCCGTGAAAACCTGACCTTTTTTGGGCAATTGATGAGCGTTCCAAAAATAAAGTTAGCACAGATGATTGATTATGCAGCCGGATTAGTTGATTTAACGACCCAATTAGACAAGCGGGTCAGTGGCTATTCGGGTGGGATGAAACGGCGCTTGTCGTTGGCAATTGCCCTGATTCAGGATCCCCAATTATTGATTTTAGATGAACCGACCGTTGGGATTGATCCAGAATTACGGCAACAAATTTGGACCGAACTAAATAAGCTCAAGGATATCGGTAAGTCGATGATCGTGACAACGCATGTCATGGACGAAGCAGAACGGTGTGATTATCTCATGTTGATTCGGCACGGGATTGCGCTTGCTGAGGGGACACCCGCGGCACTGAAACAACAGTATGCAGTAGATACGATCGAACAGGTCTTTTTGAAAGCGGGGCGGATGCAAGATGCGAACGATGGCAATCGTTAGACGAGTTTTTAAGCAAATGTTACGTGATAAGCGTACCTTGGCGCTGATGCTTTTGGCACCATTGCTGATTATGACGCTGATGTATTTCTTATTTCAAAACAACACGACGCAAGTAGCAAGCTTGGGTGTTCATCATGTAGACCAATCCGTGGTTAACGTGATCGATACCAAAAACGTGACGATTCATCATTATGATAGTTCACAGGCACGGAAAATGATTAAGCAGCATGATCTAGATGGCTATTTGACTCAGAAAAATGGTCAATTGACGATTACTTATTCAAATAGCAATCCAACCAACACGTCTTTAATTAAGGCGAGTTTACAATCAGGATTAGTCAAGTTGAAAATGAAGACGCTGGTGACCGTTACTAAGAAACAGCGCGCGGCCCTTGAATCGCAACAAGCCGCTTTGAAGAAGCTGACAGCAGCCCAGACACAAGCAACGGTGACCAAGCTGAAGACTGCCATTGCACAAGCCCAGGCCCGCGGTGACCAGGCAACTGCTGAGAAATTACAAAAGCAACTCAAGCAAGCCACAGCCACGACGTCTAGTTCGACTCAGTCAGCTAAAGCAACCAGTTATACGACTAAGTCTCATTATATTTATGGTAGTAGTGATTCAACGTTCTTTGAAAGCTTTTTGGCAGCCTTTCTCGGTTTCTTTATCTTCTTCTTTGTGTTCTTGATTTCTGGCGTTTCACTTTTGAATGAACGCACTACTGGAACCCTAAGCCGGCTACTTGCAACCCCAATTCGACGGAGTGAAATTATTATGGGCTATCTAATTGGTTATGGGGGCTTTGCCATCATTCAGACTGTCCTGACCGTTGTTTTTACAATTACGGTCTTCAAGATTCACTTAGTTGGTAGTATTTGGCTGGTCTTTCTGACTAACTTATTATTAGCGTTAGTGGCTTTGACCTTGGGTATCTTTATTTCCACCTTTACTAACTCAGAATTTCAAATGATGCAGTTTATTCCACTGATTGTTGTACCACAAATCTTTTTTGCTGGGTTGGTTCCAGTCGATGGCATGGCCAGTTGGTTGCAAGCAATTGCCCACAT
The DNA here is from genome assembly GCF_001435935.1 of Limosilactobacillus panis DSM 6035. Lineage (GTDB taxonomy): Bacteria > Bacillota > Bacilli > Lactobacillales > Lactobacillaceae > Limosilactobacillus > Limosilactobacillus panis. Next base: position 6,539 of record NZ_AZGM01000031.1, on the reverse strand, counting down.
CATGCCGTTATACTATGGTGCTAATGCGATGACGGATGTTGTGACAAAGGGTGCTGGGCTTGGCGATATTGGTGTCAATTTGTTAATATTAGTAGGGTTTATGGTCGTACTAACAATGTTGAATATTGTTGGAATGAAACGTTATCGGAAGGTGTGAGGATATGGAACGACCACGGATACGGGATTATTTTCAACAGGATCTAAGTCAGAATGAAACGATTACACCTAAGCAACGGGCCATCCTCCAGGCAAGTCTCGATTTGTTTGCTGAAAAGGGTTTTGACCAGACCAGTACTAGTGATATTGCACAACGGGCCGGCGTTGCGGAGGGGACGGTCTATCGGCGGTATAAGACTAAGGCTGCCTTACGGGATGCCATCTTAGCACCAATTACCGCGCACATTGTGCCAATTTTAGCGAGTGATTTTTCAGAGGATGAATTACGGCAGCGTTATCCCAGTCTACAGGCATTCGTCACAGCAATTTTTACGGACCGAGTTGCATTTGCTAAAGCTAACGTGAAAGAGTTAAAGGTCATTTTTGAAGTGGCAGCTTTTGACACCGAACGACGCGAACAGATTCTTAGCCAGATTGCGCCTAAGATGGTCAAGCAGATGGGAAGTGTCATCAATCAACTAAAAGCAGATCATTTGATTGTGGATTGGCCGAATGATTTGATACTGCAAAGTTTGTTATCGCAGCTATTCGGTTACCTAGCGCGGTTAATACTGGAATTGCCGGGAACTGAAATTGAGCGCGAACAAGCGTATTTGATTACGGTGATGACCAAAATATTGACCCCGGGTGAACATGATCAAATTACTGGTCAGTGAGCTAACTGTTACTTGATATAAACTAAAGCCACTTCTGTACTTAGCGTTCAAATGACCGCTAAGAAGCTGTCTCAGGAATCAGCTTACATCCAAAATATTCGCCATTAATTACCCAAACAAAAATTTCAAACTTGATCCACGTCAATTCTTTATCGGTCGAACCACCATATACTAAAGACATCAATTAAGAAATGGAGCGGGGATTATGAAATTTCAAAGATATATTAATCAACACACAAATCAAATTACATTGATAACGGCAATATTAATTGGCGTAGGTCTCTTGGGTAAAGTTGTTGACAGCGATATGATCTACACGGTTTCATTTATCGCCGCTTCAATTATCTCAGCTGTGCCGATCGTTCTTCGGGCGGTTTCAGCACTCCGGTTTAAAACGATCAGCATCGAATTACTTGTCAGCATTGCTGTGATTGGCGCTTTCATCATTGGCGAGTACAATGAATCAGCAATCGTCACTTTCTTGTTCTTATTTGGGACGTTTTTGGAAGACAAAACGTTGGCCAAAACCCGCCACTCAATTAAAGATTTGACGGAAATGGCACCGACTACCGCAATGATTGTAGATGATGACGGCAACACTGAGGAGACGGATGTTGACTTTGTCGACGTTGACGACGTCGTCTTGGTCAAAGCCGGCGGTCAGATTCCGGTTGACGGGGAAATTGTGGATGGATCCGGTCACATCAACGAAGCCAGTATTACTGGTGAATCAAAACTAGTCACTAAGGGCACTGGCAATCAGGTATTCTCTGGCACCATCTTAGACAACGGAACACTTAAAGTTCGGGCAACCAAGGTTGGCGACGACACCACGTTTGGCAAAATTGTTGAACTGGTTGAGGATGCTCAAGACACCAAGTCGCCAGCAGAAAAGTTTATTGACAAATTTGCGACTTATTACACTCCGGCAGTTTTGATCATTGCATTGATTGTGGGCTTGGTTACCAAAGATTTCCGATTAGCGATTACCGTTTTGGTCTTGGGATGCCCTGGGGCCTTGGTCATCGGCGCCCCGGTTTCAAACGTGGCTGGAATCGGTAATGGTGCGAAAAACGGTGTCTTGATCAAGGGCGGTGAAGTGATGAACACCTTTGCCAATGTCGACACGTTGGTATTCGATAAGACCGGGACCCTGACTGAAGGGAAAACGGCGGTTACTCAGTTCAAAGATTACTCAAGAGACCAGTTGGCCTTGCAAATTGCCACAGCCGTTGAAAAGCAGTCGGATCATCCATTGGCACAAGCAGTTGTTAAATTCTCAGGTGATCATCATATTCCGTTTGAGGACGTTCAAGTTGCCGATGCTGACACAGTCAAAGGCCGTGGCGTTAAGGCAACTGCCAACGGTAAAAATGTTTTAATTGGTAATTTGAGAATGATGAACGATGAAAATGTTGATTTGACGTCTGAACAACGTCAAGACTTGGAAAACATCCAAGGCGAAGGCAGTTCAACAGTTATCGTTGCCTTCGACGGGCAAATTCAAGCCATTCTTGGTATCTCGGATGTGATTCGTCAAGGCGTTAAGCAAAGCCTGGCGACACTCAAGTCACTCGGCATCAAGAAGACGGTTATGCTGACCGGTGATAACCTGCAGACAGCCAATGCCGTTGCAGAACAAATCGGCATTGACGAAGTCCACGCAGAACTTTTGCCGGAACAAAAAGTCGAATACGTTAAACAATTCCAGCAGGAAGGCCACAAGGTTGCCTTTGTCGGCGACGGCATCAACGACAGTCCGTCATTAGTGACGGCTGACATCGGGATTGCCATGGGAAGTGGAACCGACGTGGCGGTTGAAACCTCTGATGTCGTCTTGATGTCATCAGGATTCAATGAATTGATCCATGCATATGGACTTTCCAAAAAAACGGTCATCAACACCAAGGAGAACATTTTCATCGCCATTGCGACGGTTGTCGCCCTCCTGATTGGCTTGATTCTCGGCTTTATTTACATGGCCAGCGGAATGTTTGTCCATGAAGCCAGTATCCTGGTTGTCATCTTCAACGCAATGCGATTAATTAATTATCAGCCCAAAGCTGCCAAACTTGATCCAGATCAATTATCGGTTGGCGAATAGGATGTATCATTAAAACAGTAAATGAGATGGAGGTTATCAATATGAGTAAAGCAATTTTACAATTAGACGCGCTGTCATGCCCGTCATGCATGCAAAAGATCAAGGGCGCACTTGAAAAGCAGGATGGTGTGGAAAACGTCAAAGTCTTGTTCAATGCAGCCAAAGTCAAAACTGATTTTGACGGCGATAAAATTTCCGCAGACAAATTGTCAGACACGGTAACTGATTTAGGCTATGAAGTTCAATCAATGAAAGTGAAATAGGTGAAGAATATGACAACAGCAACCCCCGAAAAATTATTTGAAGCAGAAGTTAAGCAAGCAGATATCGACCACCATACCCCAACGGCTGGTGCGATGACCGGCCACATCGTTGCCAATTTGGAAGTTTTATCCAACAAACTCCAGATGGCAAAATGGTATGTGAAGGGAATGTCGGCCCAACAGCTGAAAGTCCTATTCGGCGACTTACTTAAGCAGGCGTACGACCAAAAGGATGCCTTGGGCACGGTCTTAATCGATGAGGCCTTAATTACGCCAAGTACCCAAAAGGAATTCACAGAGTACACCATGCTGGAAGAAAATGGCCAGAACAAATATGAATCTGTAGAGTGGCTGGTCAACGACTTCGTCCACGACTATGACACTGAGAACATGTTTGTCACCCGGGCAATTAAGCTTGCTGAAAAAGAAGACCGTCCAGTCTTGGCACAACATTTGGTTGGCCTGCTGCAAGATAACAACCACAACATCGCTACTCTGCAGGCCTTGCTTGGTAAGACACCACGAGAAGGCTTGGATGAGGAAGACGACGAAGATTAATCCTCAATAGATACACGAAAAAAGTTCCGAAGCAATTTTGCTTCGGAACTTTTTTAATATCATTTTTTCGAATTCAAAGATTCAAACAAATCAGCACAATAACACAGGCAATCGTACTTGCCAGGATCCACCAGCCAACCCGATAAGCTGTCCGCTGATAGGTTGAAATTTGTTCCTGACTTAATTTGTCAAAATCAGGCATCCTAAGAAGCTGTCCAAGATCTATGATTTTTGATTTACTTCTATGTAAAAAGCGAGTTTAAGCTATGAAAAATTATCCCAGCAATATTACTCGGCAACAATTTGAATTAATTCGACCAGCTTTAGAAAATTTTCGTAAGCGAACTAAGCCTCGAAAATATGACCTCTACGAGGTCTTCTGTGCGGTCCTATATGTCTTGAAAACCGGTTGCCAATGGCGTCAAATCCCCGGTGATTTTCCAGAATGGCGGTCAGTTTACAACTATTACAAAATTTGGTCAACTAAAGCTGAGCCTACGGCTGATTCTTTATTGGAACAAGTTTTAAAAAAATTGTCATTGCTCGGCGAACTTACCAAGGACGTTCAGCTTTAACTTCCTTTATTATCGTTGACGCTCAGAGCGTCAAAAACACCGCTACTGCTGAAAACAAAGGTTACGACGCTGGTAAGAAAATCTCGGGGATTAAACGGCACTTAGCCGTCGACATCAATGGATTCCCGCAAGCGATCCATATTACCCGGGCTAACATCACTGATCGTGACGGGTCGATTGCACTCGTTACCCTTAATTTAGAGCAGTTTAAATTGGTTCGAACCATGATGGTTGATGGTGGTTATTCAGGCGTTAATTTTCAGATCGATGTAGCCAGTAATTTAAACGCAACCGTGCAGGTTGCGAAGCGCAATGAGTTGCATCGATTCGAAGTCATGCCCCAACGTTGGGTAGTCGAACGATCTTTTAGTTGGCTAGAGAATTATCGGCGACTTTGGAAAAATTGTGAGCGTCAATTAACCACCAGTCTGCAAATGGTCGTTTTAGCGTTTTTAGCACTATTACTTAAGAGATTTTAGACAGCTTCTAAGTATTTATTATTTTATGCCTGCTTTAGGGCCTCTAATCTATTCTGATTATCTCATGTAAACTGGTTCAATGCACATCGAATTTCTTTCGATACCTGATAAAAGTTGTCCGCTTGATCCCGGTATTCCGAGCAACATCTACATCACTCATGCCCGCCTGATAAAGCTTAAAAGCATGTTGCAAGCGGGGATCGTCTTGGGTGTATTGGGGTTTGCGCCCATGATATTTGCCTTGTTGTTTAGCCAGGGCAATGCCTTGTTGCTGACGTTCGATGATCCGCTTACGTTCACTTTCCGCCTGGTACTTATACAATTCAATGATGAGGTTAGTCATAAGTTGACGCAAATTAGGGTCAGTAATTCCAGTCATGGACGGTAAATTCAACACATCTAGGGTGGCACCCTTATTTTGAATGGAGTTCATGATCTTAGTCAAATCATGGTTGTTTCTGCCTAAGCGATCTAATTCAGTGACCATTACAATATCACCCTCACGAATATAGGCCAGCATTTTTTGCAGTTCTGGCCGATTAGTGTTAGCCCCACTTAATTTATCCGTAAATAATTTATCAACGTCTTTTAAAGCCGCTAACTGTCGATCTAAATGTTGCTCCTTGGAACTCACACGCGCATAACCGATTTTAGCCATTTCCAGTTCTCCCTTTGGACAGTTCTAATGAACACTTGTAATTCCTAGTATAGCACAGAAATAAAAAAGACCATTAGGGTATACCCTAGTGGCTATTTTCGGTTTAGTACTATTAATTCAGCTTTTCTATATTCAATGACCTTAGTTCCTCTTTTTTGAAGTATTGTGTCGCAAAGCAAAAAGAAGGTTGTATACCTAAGTTTGTACCAGCTTCATTACCATAATTTGATTTTTTGTATGGAAACACAATGCCCAATCTGAATTCGTTTTGTATTGAGTACTTCATTGACTTCGTTCCTAGCATGCCTCGGCCAACTTGCTCCACAGACTTTTTACCTTCAAAATAGTCTTTTTCAAGTTTGTCCATTCTATTTACATAATCCGTGATATACCAAACTTTTCGAGCAAATATTGTTGTTTCTTTTAGGATACCTTCTCGCTTACCTGCTTGGCACTCCTTAATTACACTCAATAAGTGAATCATATTTTGATAAGGAATAAAAATAAAGTCACGATTCTTGTCTGATTTTTCTTCGCATTTTATTAATGAGCATGATATTTCTTCCTTTACAAAACCGTTTTTGTCAAAGGAGTTTATATCTAGTTCTGTAAAACTAGTTATAAAAGCTGGCATGTCTAACGCTAGCTTTTCAAGTTTTCCCTCAAATTTATCATCAATTAAGTTATCAGCAGCTTCTTCACTATTTTTTGTAAAAGTATCAATATTTGATAACCATATAGATTTGAGATTAAAAAAGTTTTTCATATACTTTCTGTCTACAAATTTGATATAACCAACAGTGTTTTTAAATCTCAGCAATGCAATTTGAACATTTATTTTGTAGCTGTTTATAGTTTCCGATTTTAAATATAGGTTTAATGAATTTTCTAATTCTTTGATTCTTAAATATTGGCTTAATACATCTTTTGATTCTTTGTTACCATTGCATATCTTTTTAACTTTAATACTCTTTGACATCTTAGCTTCTTCTTTCTTATTTGTTTTCAGTTGCATTAGGGTCTGTCTTAAAACAAGCTTTTTAGCCAAAGTTCCGGTATAATCTGGTTA
>NZ_AZGM01000030.1 GCF_001435935.1 Limosilactobacillus panis DSM 6035 | reverse complement strand
CCAAAAAAGCCAATAACCACACGCCTTTGGCGTGATTATTAGCTTTCAAGTTTCAGGATCCTTATTTAAAACCTGACAAACCTTTTCTAACTGAGGATAAAGAACTAAAAATTATCCATTTGGTTCAGTCTTATCCCATGCACTGTCCGCTTTGTGGCCAGCTGATGCGTCGAAATGGTTTTCGTAAAAAGCCGGTAACGATCAAGATTCTTTCAATTGGCGGAAAAACAACTGTACTAAAAATCAAGAAACAACAGTATCTTTGCCCACCATCAACTGACTGCCCAACCCGGGTTACCCGAGTTGCCCAAATTCAAGGGGTCAAATTCGCTTGTCGAATTGCGAACAGTGTTAAATACCACATCGTACAGGAACTCAGCGATAACGAATCTATGCGGACCATCGCCAGCCACCACAATGTTTCCGTTAACACCGTTGAGCGCCAGCTCGAAGGGTTAGACGATACTTTTAAGCCTAATCGTAACTGGCTACCAGCAACGATTGCTTTTGATGATTTCAAGTCTGGCAAATTTGCGCAAAGTAATATGAGCATGATTTTAATGAATCCACAGAACCATCGCACCATCGACATCATCCAGTCTCGTAATTCACGCTTCATGCGCGGTTACTTCCTTTCTCACTACTCTAAAAAGGCTCGCTGGTCAGTTAAGATTGTCGTTGTCGATCTATTCGAACCTTATCGCAACCTTATCCATGACTTGTTTCCCAAGGCGATTATCGTAGCTGATCATTTCCACGTTGTCGTCCAGGCGTATCGGGCACTTCAAAGTGCCCGACTTAAGGTAATGAAAGAATATGGGCCTAATACGCATGAATACCGTGCCTTAAAACATTACTGGAAGCTATTAATGGCCAAGAAAAGCCAATTAGATTATCTACACTACTATTCCCGACGTAACTTTCGCTATGCCTGGTTATCCAACCAAGAAGTCGTTAACCGATTACTTAGCTTCTCTCCAGATTTAAGAGCCGCTTACGAGTATTATCAAGATCTGATCACCGCGATTGATCAACGTAGTCAGGCATTGTTAAACCAGCTAATTAAACGACGAGACTTACCAATTACCTTGAGACGAGTCAAACGAACGCTCCGTAAACATCGCCAAGAGATTATCGCCAGTTTCTACACTCGGCTAACTAATGGACCAATTGAAGGGGCTAATAATAAAATCAAAGTGATCAAGCGGACGGTCTATGGTTACCGTAACTTTTTCATTTCCGGACTAGAATTCTCGTTTCATTGAAAACCACTAATCTCATGATTCGTGAAATACCAAAAAAGAGAACTAGACCAATCGCCAAAGTCGCTTAGTCTAGTTCTCAAAAATCCCTCCACCCTTACCGATTGATAAAGAGCCAAAAAGTAAAATAAGGCAGGTAAGAAAAACGTGTTTCCTTACCTGCCTTATCTTAGTAGTCGGAAATACAAGATTTGAACTTGCGACCTCTGCGTCCCGAACGCAGCGCTCTACCAAACTGAGCTAATTTCCGAAAAAATAAGCGTAACACCTACCACGTTGGTAGCCGTTACGCTTAACCTTTATGCACCCAGAAGGAGTCGAACCTTCAACCTTCTGATTCGTAGTCAGACACTCTATCCAATTGCGCTATGGGTGCAAGAAAAGCGGAAGACGGGATTCGAACCCGCGACCCCCACCATGGCAAGGTGATGTTCTACCACTGAACTACTTCCGCATAATTATGAGCTATTTAATTGCTATCAACGATTGTTAATATTACATGAACCAGTGAAGAATGTCAACACTTTTTTCAAATAATATTAATGCGGATGAAGGGACTTGAACCCTTACATCAAAAGATACAAGATCCTAAATCTTGCGCGTCTGCCAATTCCGCCACATCCGCATATGGAGGATACAGGGCTCGAACCTGTGACCCTCTGCTTGTAAGGCAAATGCTCTCCCAACTGAGCTAATCCTCCGAAAAACTAAGCTAACTGAACAAGCCAGCTTAATTAATATATCATCCATTCTGATAATTGTCAAACATTTATTTTAAATTTAAGTCCACCAGCTTCTGGTCAATCATCTGGAGTACTTTCTTGGCCGCGTGCGGGTCCTCCACAAAATCATACTCGTCCCCATCAATCAGCATCTTAGGGCTCTGATCGTACTGCTTGTACCATTCTTGGTAGCGTTCGTTTAGGTTCTTGTAGTAATTGTAAAGTGACGGGTCGTTGGCAATCTGCTCGTAAGACCGGCCCCGCTTCTTGATCCGTTTGAGCATCGTATCAAAGGAAACCTGGATCGTGATCAACAGGTTTGGTGCCTTTTGGTGGGGCTGCTCAGGAAGTTCTTCCATCATGTTGGCCAGCAGTGAACTGTAAATGTCCGACTCCGTCTGCGTTGCCCGCCCCATGTCAGCGTTCAGCTTAAACAGCAGGGCATCTTCAAAAATCGACCGGTCCAAGACGTTGAGGTCGTTGCTATATGATTCTTTGATCTCATCAATCCGCTTGTTTAAAAAGTAAATCTGCAACAGGAAGCCGTACTTCTTAGGGTTCTTGTAGAAAAGCGGCAAAATCTTGTTGTCGTCGACTGATTCGTAAAAGGCCTGGCTATGTAAGTGGTCGGCCAGTAACTTCGTCAGGCTGGTCTTACCAGCACCAATTGTTCCTGCTAAAGCAATCATTATCCTGTTCCTTTCATTATGATCTGTTAAAAGACACGATTACTATTTTACCATCGATGGGAAATCGATAACAGGATTAAGAACTAATTTCTCGTAAAGTGAACTACTCGGCCATTAATGACCGCGCTTCTGGGAACATGAAGTAGTATTTAGGATATTATGCCTGTATTCAGGATACCTAACTTACATAACTCCACTCTTTTACCATGGCTAGTCCCTAGCCAATGGCTTTTAATCCTTGATGCAAGATATTAACTGCCGCATTAATATCCCGGTCGTGATGGGCACCACAGCTTGAGCACGTCCATTCACGAATGTTAAGGGGCTTAGAGCCACTATGATAGCCACAATGACTACAAATTTGACTGGTATAGTTCGATTTAACAGTTACTAGGGTCCGTCTGAAAACTTTATTTCAGGCGAATCAGAATCGCCGCCAAGTAAA
>NZ_AZGM01000029.1 GCF_001435935.1 Limosilactobacillus panis DSM 6035 | reverse complement strand
TCTTCCTGCTTAATCTACGTCACTAAATTCGTTCAAGTTATTTCTTGCAATCTGCCTAATCTAATTCTATCAGAATCATCCTTATATATTATTAATGAATTGCTGTTTCTTACAATAGAACCATTTTCTGCTTTAATATTGCCATTGAAGTTATTATTACCGTCAACAGAAATATTAGTATTAGTTTTTCCAATATTAGACTGAATTTTACCCCCTGAAAATAATCCTTTAAACCAATTCCAAATCTCATACAAATTAAAAGCTTCCTTTCAAATCTTCCATATTTAGTTTCTCAATAATAATATAGAGATTTTCCTGAAACATTGAGAATATTATAAAAAATAATTATTACGTTGATAGTCCCGCTTGGCATCGGTCAATTCTTAAACCGCCCAAATCATACATTTTTAAACCGCCATAAAATGACAATTTAAAACCGCCCTTGACAAACCAGAGCTCATCAGAGCTCCGGTCTATTTTCGTGCTTTCAAGTTTCAGTTAAGAACTAATAAATCTGCGAATACCTATCCTATTATTTTATTAATTTACCAGCTAAATTCACAATAATCAAAGCAATTTTAGTTGTGCTTATCAAATAGGCAATTTCATTTAATATTACTATCCTTGGAAACCATTATGCTAGTTATAACTACTCTTTTAAAAATTTTTGCAATGCCTCTTGCCATCTTAAAATTTTAAATCCAGTATTTTCTGCCTTATCCAGATTCATGATTGAGTGCCGTGGACGGTAAGCCTTCTGTGGGTAAGCCTCAGATGTTACCGGTGCCACCTCGACATCCTTGTCCTTCAGAATTTCACTGGCAAACTCGTACCAGGAACAACTTCCTTCGTTGGAGAGTTGGTAAGTGCCAAACGGCTGATCATTATCCACCAGATAGATCATAAATTCGGCTAAGGTCCGCGTCCACGTTGGGAGGCCAAACTGGTCGTCAACTACCGTCAGCTTATCGTGATCCTTAGCCAGACGTAGCATTGTGTAAACAAAGTTCTTGCCGTACTTACCGAAGACCCAGGACGTCCGGATAATGTAGTAATCATCCAGTGTTTCCTTAACAGCCTGCTCACCAGCAAGCTTGGCCTTGCCATACTCGTTCTTTGGGTTGGTTGGATCATCGACCTGGTACTCGTCAGGATTTGTTCCATCGAAGACGTAATCCGTGCTGATGTAGACCATCTTGGTTCCGACCCGCTTAGCTGCTTCAGCAACATTACGGGTTCCGTCCTCGTTGACCTTCCAGTTGGCCTGTTTTCCTTCATCTTCGGCATTGTCAACTGCAGTATAAGCCGCACAGTGGTAAACCACTTCAGGCCTCAAGGCATCGAACTTAGCATCAACCGCCTGCTTATCGGTGATGTCCAAGCCCTTGGAATCAAAGGCATCATAAGCTACCCCACGTTCATCAAGCAAGTTGCGTAACTCACTACCCAGCTGACCGTTGGCACCGGTGATTAAAATTTTTGTCATTCTCGTTCCCTCCAAAAAAGCCAGGCAACATTTAGCTGCCTGGTTAAATCATTTTAATTATTGACCATTCTTAGCGTACTTAGCTTCAACTGCAGCCTTCTCGTCCTTCCACCAGTCTTCATGCTGGGTGTACCAGTCGATAGTGTGTTGAAGACCCGTCTTGAAGTCGGTGTATTCCGGCTCCCAGCCGAGATCGTTGCGCAACTTGGTGGCGTCGATGGCATAACGCAGATCATGACCTGGACGGTCCTTGACGTGATCGTAAGCATCCTTAGGCTGACCCATCAGTTCCAAGATCATCTCAAGGACTTCCTTATTATTCTTTTCGCCGTTAGCCCCGATCAGGTAGGTCTCACCGATCTTCCCTTTGGTCAGGATGTCCCAAACGGCGCGGGAGTGATCATTGGTGTGGATCCAGTCCCGAACGTTCTTACCAGAGCCGTAAAGCTTTGGCCGAATTCCACTAAAGATATTAGTAATCTGGCGTGGAATAAATTTCTCAATGTGCTGGTAAGGACCGTAGTTGTTGGAGCAGTTGGAAATGGTTGCCCGCAGACCGAAGGAACGAACCCAAGCCCGAACCAAGAGATCGGAACTAGCCTTGGATGAGGAGTATGGACTAGATGGACGATATGGAGAATCCGGTGTGAACTTCTCACCCTTACCTTCACCGTGGCCCGGCAGGTCTTCCCGTAATGGCAAGTCACCGTAAACCTCATCGGTGGAGATGTGGTGGTAACGAACGTCGTACTTCCGGCAGGCCTGGATCAAGGTGAAGGTCCCCTCGATGTTGGTCTTGATGAACGGCGTTGGATCGATCAGTGAGTTATCGTTGTGACTTTCAGCAGCATAGTGAACCACGGCATCAGCCTGGCTGACCAGCTTGTCAACCAGATCCTTATCACAGATATCACCAACGACCAGTTCGACCTTATCCTTCGGCAGGCCAGCGATGTTAGCTGGGTTCCCAGCGTAGGTCAGCTTATCTAGGACGGTGATGTGTTCAACTTCGGGGTGATTATTAACGAGGAAGTGAACGAAGTTGGAACCGATAAAGCCGCAACCACCGGTAACAATGATATTCTTGAATGCTTTCTTCATAGCTAGACTCCTTAGATTTCACCGTAAACAAATGGATTATTCTTTTCGAATTCCGTGAAGGTTGGTTGAGCGGCATCCTTCTCGGAAGTGATGGCCTTATCGAATTCGATTGGCCAGTCAATACCCAGTTCGGGTGTCTTAAAGGAGAAACCACCATCAGCCTCAGCGTCGTAGTAGTTGTCCACCTTGTAAAGGAAGTTAACATTGTCGGTCAGGGTCAGGAAACCATGGGCAAAGCCACGTGGAACCAGGAGTTGACGATGGTTACTTGCGGAGAGGATATAGCCTTCCCACGTTGGAAGTGCAGGCCCCGTAGAACACCGGCCCGGCTAGACAATGATTGGTTGTCCTGAACGAAGTTGAAGTCGATGCCTGCTTCCTTGAAGTCCCGATCAGAGTAGGTTTCCTCGAAGAAACCTCGGTTATCATCGAAAACCTTTGGAGTAATAATCTTAACATCTTGTAACTTAGTCGTTTGTACCTTTAATTGTCCCATTATTCTCCTCCTAATCTTGCTTAGCTAGCCGCAGTAAGTATTGACCATAGTCATTCTTCTTGAGTGGCTGAGCCAATTCGACTAGCTTATCCTTATCAATGTAACCCATCCGGTAGGCAATCTCCTCCAGGGCTGCGACCTTCAGATTCTGCCGTCGTTCGATCGTTGCAATGAAGTTAGCTGCCTCCAGCATTGAGTCGTGAGTCCCGGTATCTAACCAGGCGTATCCACGCCCCATTAGCTTAACATCAAGTTTGCCACGCCGCAAATACTCTTTGTTAACATCGGTAATCTCCAATTCGCCACGTGCGGATGGCTTGATATGCTTGGCAATGTCAACGACATTGTTATCGTAGAAGTACAGACCGGTGACCGCATAATTGCTCTTCGGATGGGCCGGCTTTTCTTCAATTGACAAAGCATGCATCTGGTCATCAAAGTCAACCACCCCGAACCGTTCAGGATCATTGACGTGATAACCAAAGACCGTCGCCCCATCAGTTTTCTTGGCAGCTTCTTGAACCAATCGGGAAAGGCCAGCACCGTAGTAGATGTTATCACCAAGGATCAGAGCTACCGAGTCATCACCGATGAAGTCCTCACCCAAAATGAATGCCTCTGCCAGGCCATTTGGACGTTTCTGAACCTTGTAAGAAAAATTCAGTCCTAGGTCAGAGCCATCCCCTAATAGTTTCTTAAACAGGGGCATGTATTCTGGCGTTGAGATCACCAAAATATCTCGGATTCCAGCTAACATTAACGTCGATAATGGATAGTAAACCATCGGCTTGTCATAGACTGGAATTAACTGTTTTGAAATACCCCGAGTGATCGGGTATAAACGAGTGCCAGATCCCCCAGCTAAAATAATTCCTTTCATAATTAACTAATCCCTCACAATCCTTTAGATTTTTACTATGAATATTAAATTATATATCATTAATTATATAACACGTAATTATCGATATAAAAAATCAAACCATATATCTTAAGAATCTTAAATTTGTTTCAGATCTAACTAAGTAATAGATATAGTATCCAATAACTGAAACGACTAATATTCCTGCAAAGATTAGCATATGAGATTGGATAAGTCCCAAATATTCTAAGACTCTTCTTACTATTATTATTGGATAGAGCTGAAAACAATATATAAAAGTACTCATATTTCTCAAAAAAAGTGGTTTGTCTAATCTAACAGATAATCTAAGAGCAAAAATTGTCAGAATAAAACTAGTCGGAGCAGTCATGATAGTTTCTTCACTATTTATACACCCGCCATTGAGAAAAGTAATGTAATTAATTAGTACAAAAATCACCAAAAATATTACTAATAAACCAATGATTAATTCTTTACTACTCTTCAAAAAACATCTATATTCAACGATTAAATATCCTAAATAAAAGTAGATAAGTAGTCTTAAGCAGGAATGAGTACCAATTGTAGTAAAATTAAACATATAATTATACTGATTTGCTAAAACGAAATATCCTTCAACTAGTACTAATAGAAAGCCCAATACAATATCATTTGGTATCAATTTCTTTATAAGTAAAAATAAAGGTATGCCAACTAATGTAGCTAATAGATACCAAGAAATTCCCCAACCATTTGCATCGTAAGTTATGTTAACTCCATTAGCATTATAAGTAGAAGGAAAGATAAAATAAACACAATATGTAAGAATATTTTTTAAATTAACTCCCCCAAAATGCTTAAATATATATATCGTCTGTTTTAACATTAATGGCAAGTAGATAATCTGCCAAGCCATATATAAATAAAATATTCTCTTACAAAATTTTATTACATAACTCTTTCTTTCCTCTTTTTTACTTAAACCTAAATAATGTTTAAAAAAGAAAAAAGAGGATGTAATTGCAAAAAATGGAACACCAAGTCTTCCAATTATTTCTAAAAACGGTGCATTAGCATGAATTGCCAGCACTCCTACTGCAGCAAGCAATTTAAAAATATCGATTCCTGTATATTCTTTTCTTATTGTCATTAATAAAAAATCCTTACTTATTTCTTAGCTTTCTCAATATACTATTATTGTTTCTTTCATATTTTAAGAAAATTTTTAGCATCTTTTTATGTGAAATACTAAGTTCATTCATAACAATCCTTGGCCAATACCATACATTATGAATTAATTGGCTAATAATCTGTGCATAAATGAAACCACGTATTCCAAAATTAAAATATCCAACAAAGATAACTGATAAAATAGTACAAATAATAGATGCCATTAAAAATGATTTATAATAGATAATTCTATTAGTAGCAGCTAAATACCACGCAAAACAATCCCTATACTTTAATAAAAATTGATAAATACCTACGCCCACTATTATTGGAACACTTAATATTGCCTTTGATTTGATAATATTTATTATGGGTATAAAAAGCATAATCCCCATAATTCCTATAGGATATAATAAGAAGAAGGTTACAAAACCTACTGAAAATTTTTCCCTTATTCTAGTTATATCTCTATGAGAATAGGCTTCTTGGTAAATCGGCAAATATGAAGAAAAAAGTGATGTAGCGATCTGTGCAACAGCAGAAGTAAATTGAACCGCTAAACCAAAGCTAGCTGTAGTTACCAGTCCTAAGTAAAAAGAACATAATATTGTTGTAACCTGATTACTAACAAAATTAGCAATAGAAACAATTCCTTCTCTCCATGCATTATGCCAAACCACCGTAAAAGTATCCCATAAATCGTTCTTTTTAACTTCTCCGACTTTTTGTAAATTGTTTTTCATATTATGAAATTTGTAGAACTTATTTTTACAAATTCCTCTAAAAACTAATCCATAAACTATGTTGGAAATAGAAGTGCTTAGTATACCAAAATTTAAAAATAACAGTAGTATAGTTAATATAATTTGAAGCATCTTTGAAATTACCCTTGCTTTATTATCAGCACCTATTTCTCCAATACCTCTAAGAAAAGCATCATAATATCCATATAATAAATCTAGGAATATTCCAAAAACATAAAGAAGCCAAGCAACGACTACAGTAAACTCATTAATATTTTTACTAATTTTAATGATGTAAATGGTGCCAACGCTTGCTAAAATAACCAGAGCACTTAAAGAGATAATAAGGTAAACTCGCTTACAAGTTTTTATGACTTTTTTTAATAAGACAAAATTAACTTTTGAACTCGTAGCAACCTGAACATTTTCTTTAGTTAGCTTTTCAACTCCACTCCAACTATAAGCTATGTTTCTAGCAAACATTGAGTTAAAGCCAAAATCAAAAAGTACAGATATAGCACCTAAACTAATAAAAACATTCCATAATCCATAATACTCTGTTGTCAGAAACTTTAACAAAAAAGGAATTAACAGAAAATTTCCGGCTAATGAAACAATTATGCCAATATAATTCCAAAAAATATCACTTTTAGAAATATTAATCCTCATTTTCTTTGTTTTTTCCTCCTTGAATTTAGAAAGATCAGCGTATATATAATTGCTAAGCAAAAACTGATTTGTGAAAGAAGATTAGTAATGACATAGATTATCATTAGTTGCATTGACAACATATACATAACAAACCACTTTATATTACCTTTTGATAAAAATAAATGATATACGAATTGTATAATCACTCCAAGCAGAAAACTCATTAAGAATATTCCCATTAATTTCCCATCAGCATAAGAAGGAAGAAAGCCAGTTACACAAAAATTATATGGGCTTGATGAATCACTTGAAATAGTTATAACGCCACGTTGAATAAGGTCAAAGAAATCATTAGCATTTTCCATTCTCGGTAAATTAAAGAAATTTGATAAAATTGTAAAAAAGCCATAGAAGGTACCCATACCAAGTAAATTCTCGCTTGAATAAATATATGGCACTTTAATGCCAAAATTCACAACACTCCCACATAAATAATAATAAATTCCTTGAAGGAACGTCTGATTGTCACTAGATAAGTTTTTTCCACTTTTTCTTAATACAGTAAACAAATTAATCACAAGTACAAAGAAGATTATTGCTACTAATATTTTCCTTATCTTTTTCTTTGACTTTAATTCATCAAAAAAGACTAATAAAATGCTTACTAACGATGCGACAAAATAAATGAATGGCATCCTAGCACCATTCCCGATAAAGTAAAGAAAAGTAATTAAGGTAGTTAAAACAAGAAGTAAATTCTTTTTATTTTCAATTCGAGATATTAGAGATAATGGTAACTCAATGTATAATAGTGGTACAGACACATACGAGTGTAGAAATACAATAATCGCATTTTGATTAAGAGAACCATTTTGCTGAGCAAATTGATTATATCTCATCTCGTATAAGCTCCCACCACCTCTTATGTACTCAAAAGAAGGGATTGCATAAACAAGTTCAATAAAAAATGAAACAAATGCCAAAAATACTAATATTTTATATATAGATTGTACCTGTATGCCTAATTTAGCTAAATTTACATTACTTTTTTCAAGCCTTACGTTTGTTGCAGTGACTAATCTCGTTCCAAGAAAAAAAGCACATATACCAAAAGTGATAATCAAATAGACGCTAGCTGATGCTTTAAAGAGACCGTAGAATCTTAATTGTGCCAAAAAAAATAGTAAAAAAAATGATGTTGCAAGAATCATCGTTGGACTATAAAATTTTTCTTTGAATAATAATCCTATAATAATAAAAGCTAAAAGGATAAAATCACAAAATATAGATAACATAAAAACCTCAAATAACTAATCTATCAATTTACTAAATTCTTCGCAAGACCTGTTTAAATAAAATTTATTTTTCTCATTCTTAAAATTCTCTTTTAACTTTATTCTAAGCCTTTTACTTTTAAATAATCTGATTACGCTTGTTTCCAATTGTTTTACGTTATCAATGTCACAAATTAATGAATTCCTTTCTGACGCGTAATTTCTTACACCACCACAATCGGTTGTTACCAATACGCATCCACAAAACATACTTTCTAACCCAGTTAAACCAAATCCCTCAAATCGACTAGTACACAGGAAAATTTTCGCTTTATTCATAATTTCAGCAACTTTTTCAGGAGTTGCTGATCGTGTATAATGTATCCATTTAGGCCAATTCCTATCTCGCTTAGGAGTTCCAAATAAATATGCTTCTAAATCTGGATATTTTTGTTTTAATTTAAATATTACTTTTAAGCCTACATTTGATGCTTTTCTTTCGTCTAAATGATAAAGCATTGCAATGCTGTGGTTATTTCTATTTTTTTCATAATTATAAAAGATACTTTTATCAATTCCATTCGGAATATAATATACCTTCTTTTTAGTATGTTCTGATACTTTTTTTACCAGCCACTTAGAAACAACTACCAGTTTCATATTCGGATAATTATAAGTTTCAAATAACTGTTTTTCATCTAATTGCCAATTCTTTTCAAAATCTTGAATAAGATAGATCTTTTTCTTAACAGATAAAGAATTAACAAAGACAGCAGTTTCTGCAGCTGTTGCAACAACTACGTCATAACTTTCGAAGATCTCCCTATTTAATGAAAATACATTGATCTTTTTAATTTTGGAAGATAGGTCATACCACCTAGGCTCTCTTTTGCAGATTAAACATCTTAACAAATATACCATTCTCTTAGGTAATCCCTTTGAATTTTTTCCTCTATTGCTATCAAAGAAGATTGACACATCATTATTTTGAGCAGCTAAATAGTTTGCATACTCGTATACCACTTTATACCCACCAACAATTTTTGTTGTCGGCATTGGCAATAAAAAAGCAATCTTCATTTTTTAATACCTTCCTTGCCCCATATTATTCTGTTGATAGTCTTTTAACGCAAAAATTAATTGCAAGATTTTTTTTACTTTATGATCCTCAAAAAGTAATATATAAAAGCAATGCTTAAATGTCTGTAGCCAATCAAGTATAATTTTCCTAGAACGTTTCAATATAAACTTATTATTGAAATATAATCTATTTCTAAATATATAATAATGCCGCTTATATGAATGATTCCCTAGTTTAGAATATTTTGTTCTTTGCCCTAAAGTTTGATATAGTACTGAACCTCCATATTCAACTACTCTATAGCCATTATTAGTACATTGCCTGCAAAAATCTACATCCACTCTATCTATAAAATAGTTAGTGTCAAAAAATATATTTTTACTATTTAAAAGAGATATATTTAAAAAACTGCCTGAACTTATTAAATAGCGCTTACTAGAAATACTGTTTTTCCTCTCAACTTTGTAACCACTATTATTTTTATATTCAACATGAGGACCAATAACAGCAATTCTTGACATATCATGTTTATTAATGTACTTAAACATAGAAATAATATCACGATTATTAAATTCACTATCTTGATCCATAGTACATAGAAAATCAAAATCTCCATATAAATTAGTGAGAAAAAAATTATATGCTTTTGATAATCCATCATTTTTCCCATTAGCATATATAAATATATTAGATTTATTACTTATTAACTTAAGATTTCGATTTTCTTTAGGAGTATTATCATATACGAAAACTTTATCAAATACCTCTGAATATTTTTTGATTTTTTTAATGACTTTACTATCTGGGCAAAATGTAACTACTTCACATGCGAACTTTTTCATAAAAGATTTCACCAACTAAAGTTTTGTGTCAAAATACTTAAAATTTTTATACTTTAATTTTTTTCTTATATAATCCGGCATAATGGGCAATATTAATTTTCTAATTTGTAAAATACACTCATATTTCCAACTTATAATTCCCCTATTTGAAAAACTAACTTTAGGATACTTTTTCTTTAAGTAAAAGTAATTAACTCTATCCCATTTTCCTTTTTGGATACTAGGAAGAATATGAAATAAATTTTTTTGTAATATCGTTCTATCTTTAAAATACAAATTTTCTTTTCTATTTGCTAATTTAAGATATTTTATTTCAAAATCTCGATCGGTTATATTATGAGAAAATTCTTTCTTTATAAATTCAGGACTAGCACCAAATGCAATAAAACTATGCCCATATCGTTCATCTGTGTTAATTCTCCTATACTTTTTTTGATGATTTCTTTCATGTAAAGAAAATTGTGGTAATAAACGACAATAATTAATATTTTCTTTAATAAGGGATTGTAAAAGAGATTCAATACTTTTATTATTAACAGGCTTAGAAATAAAAGCATCTCCTAAAAACACAAGATAGTAATCTGCTTTGTAATTCAAAGCGGCATTATATACACAAGATGGCAAAGAGTCATATTCTCTATTTCTTATAATTGGAATACTATCAAAGTTTATACTAGCATTTGCCGGTCCTGTAACCGAAATAATTAAATGTTTATACGCCTCTGGCCAATTCATTTTTAGCAATTCAATATAGTTTCTGGTTATATCTAAATATTTGACGTTAGTTGGTAAAATTATTCTATACTCTACATTAACCATTACTATTTCCTCTTATGCAAAAGCCTTTGATATAAAATTTTTCTAAGTAACACAGGAAATATAGCATTTCCAATCATTGCTAGACTACTTATAACTACTGTCCTGTTTGTCCCTATTCCTTTATGCTTCCATATTTTTTTTTGCTTTATATATGTATGCAGATATTTAATTCCTCCTCGTCTCTTATACATGTTATTATCAACACGCATATTAACCAAAACTTCCGGAATATTAACTAAAACATATTCAGCTGATAAAAAGCGAACCCATAAGTCATAATCCTCTAATACATTTAGACCAGAATAGCCACCTATATTTAATAAAGCAGATTTATTAATCATAACTGTTGGATTATTAATTGGACTTCGATAAGCTGCAAATCTTTCAATTTCTTTAGGTACTAACGGAACTCTTCTATAGCCAACAATGTTATATTCTGTTCCTAAGAACTCGCTTACTTGCCCGCCAACAACGGCCAATCTAGAATATATATCTTTGTATTTATTAATTGCCTTTATTTGAAGTTCGAATCTATTACTATAACTGAAACTTGAAAGCACGAAAACTAGCCGGAGCTGCGTCAGCTTCGGCTTTT
>NZ_AZGM01000028.1 GCF_001435935.1 Limosilactobacillus panis DSM 6035 | reverse complement strand
ACTAAAGCCTAAGTAGTTAGCGATGTATCGCAAGGAACGTCCTTCATTATGAAGCGATTCAATGACAACGCGGCTCTGGAATGATAAAATAGTGGTGCCCATCAAGGTCCTTCTTTCTAATGGAATGTTGTGGTAACACCATTAAAGACCTTGATGGGTTTTTCTGTCCACTTAAATGTTCAACTTAAATTTTACAATCTACCTTTTACTAATATTTTAAAGGAAAATAGAGTTAAATGAAATCCGAAGATTTCATCTAACTCCATTAATTATTTGGGACTTATGTCACAGCCCCCTTCTCATACTTCCAAAATCAATTAGGATACGAGACAGAAGCAGTTGCGTTGGGTAAGCCTAATGCAGAAACAGAATTTGCGTTAAATAAGTTTGGCTTAAAGGCCCCACGAGTTATAGAAACTGCGGCAAATGAGGTTGATAAGGTCATGCTAGTTGACCATAACGAACCCCAACAAAGTGTTAGTGATATTGACCAAGTAACGGTGACGCACTTAGTTGACCACCACCGGATTGCTAACTTCAATACTGCTCAACCACTATGGGCAACGGTTCGGCCTTACGGTTGTGTTTCGACAATCTTGACTGAAATGTTCCAAGAAAAGCACATTGATATTCCCGCTAACTTGGCGGGGATGATGTTATCTGCAATTATCTCTGAAACCTTGCTGTTGAACTCACCAACGACGACCGACCATGACCGCGAAGCAGTTGAATACTTCACAAAGGTGGCCGGGATTGCGGATTACCATAAGTACGGTGTTGAAATGTTAAAGGCCGGTGCTAACGTAAATGCAAAGTCTGATGCCGAAATCGTTGACGGTGATGCTAAGACCTTTGAACTTGGTGGCAGTAAGCTACGGATTGGCCAAGTAAATACGGTCGAATTAGAGGATGTCTTTAAGCGTCAAGCAGACTTGGAAAATCAAATGAAGGCATTGATGGACCAAAATGGTTACGAAACCTTTATTCTGATTGCCACTAACATTTTGAATAGTGACTCTGAATTATTAGTGGTCGGTGCCAATACTGATAAGGTTGAAAAGGCCTTTAACTACCAATTAGCTGACAATCACCGGATGAACTTGCCATGGGTGGTTTCCCGGAAGAAGCAAGTGGTCCCACCGCTTACGGATGCTTTTGAATGTTAATCCAGTCTAGAAAATAGCAAAAGAGCAATTGATCACACTAAGCGGGATCAATTGCTCTTTTAGTGCGCCCGGCATGAATGTTAGCTAGGCGGTGAGAGTCCGCTATGGGCCGTAGTAGTCGGAACCATGAGCTGAGGACAGGGGTGTCCGCTGTGAGGTGGAATCTGAAGGAAGTCTAAGGCAAAGTACTGCACCGATGAACAAGAAGTAGCTATAAGGCTGAGAGTAACTGGATAAGGTTGCT
>NZ_AZGM01000027.1:13131-37236 GCF_001435935.1 Limosilactobacillus panis DSM 6035 | reverse complement strand
GAGAAACCTTTGTTTTCTCACCAGCCTCTTTTTTTGCAGTTTCAATGCTACCCAATTTTTACTTCAGATACTTAGCGGGGTCTGCAACAAAGTCCGCAACCTTAACGTCTACGGTATCCTTAGTTGCCGCATTCTTTAACTGGAACTGACCTTCACTTACTTCACGGTCACCAAAGACAGCGAAGTACCTAGCATTGCGTCGGAAGGCTTCCTTGATTTGCTTGCCAACTTTCACGCCACTATAATCCTTGTCTGCCACGATTCCCTGCTGGCGGACCTTGTTAAGAATTTCAAATGCCAGGTTGTCACCCTTGTCATCGGCACTTGCCAAGAAGAGGTCCAACTTATCGACGGGGGCGAAGTCCGGGTTCTCTTCCTTAAGGAGGATCATCAACCGTTCTACCCCCATTCCGAAGCCGATTCCCCCTTCTTCTGGGCCACCAAGTTGGGAAATTAAGCCGTTGTAACGACCACCGGCGCAAACCGTCGTGTAGCCGCCACCAAAGACTGGTGAATCGGACATGATTTCAAAAATGGTGTGGTTGTAGTAGTCCAACCCCCGGACCATGTTACTATCAATCTCATAACCAATCCCGAGTTCCTTTAAGAGGGCCTGGACCTGGTCAAAGTAGGATTGGGATTCGTCGTCCAGGTAATCCAGAATTGATGGGGCGTCTTCAACAATCTTCTTGTCTCCCTCATCCTTACTATCAAGGACCCGGAGGGGGTTCTTGTAGAGCCGTTCCTGGGAGTCCTTGCTTAGTTCGTCATAATGGGGCTTCAGGTAGTTGATCAAGGCTTCCCGGTAGTCCTTTCTAACCTGTTTATCACCAAGCGTGTTGATAACTAACTTCACATTTGGCACCCCGAACTGCTTGAAGAGGGTCATCGCCATCGCAATAACTTCAACATCAATTTGTGGTGACTCGTTGTTCAGAGCCTCAACACCGATTTGGTGGAACTCACGTTGACGACCGTACTGTGGCCGTTCGTAACGGAACATGGGGCCCATGTAGTAAACCTTGTACGGCTTTGGGTATTCCGGACCGTAAAGTTTATTTTCTACGTAAGCCCGGACAACCCCCGCGGTACCTTCTGGTCGGAGGGCAATATGACGGTCACCCTTATCGTGGAAGTCATACATTTCCTTTTCAACGATGTCTGACGTATCCCCGACGTTCCGAGAGAAGACATGGTAGTCTTCAAACATTGGCGTCCGGATTCCCCGGTAACCGAATTGCCGGAAAACTTCCCGGGCTTTTGCCTCAACCTTTTCCCAAACATTTGTTGTGCCTGGTAGCAAGTCTGCTGTTCCTTTTGGCTTTTGATAATCCATTTCTGTTTCTCCTTTCATCAAAAAAAGCCCCCTAAGGCCATTCAACCTTAGAGGGCGATTTACTCACTGTCCCACCTCTATTTACAGTAACCTCACAGTTACTGCCTCACGAAGTCATAACAACTTCACGATGATAACGGGTCGTCCCGGAAGCAACTACTTGATTCACCGCTCCAGCTCAGTAGAGGTGGATTCGCAACCACCGCCAGCTCTCAGCTAAACTGGCTCTCTGTTAAGGCGTGGCTGTTTTTGCCCTACTTCTTTGCAATTACATTAGTGATTTTAACATAGGTCACTAATTTTGGGTATTATTATTTCTATTATCTTTTAAGCGGCGCCACGAAAGGACGGCGCAGAAAACGAACAAGAGGGTAATCGTCATCATTAAGAAAACAGAAATGAAGAGCTCTTGGTAATTGCCCCGTTCGATAACAAAGCCACCGTAGAGGGGTCCAATTGCCCGACCTACCGAAATCGTAATGTTAAGCAGACCTTGGTAGTGCCCCGCCTCATTTACATCTGTCAGCTGGGCAATCCAGGCGGGAAGGCCCGCAAAACTCGTCATTTCACCGATTGTCAATATTATAAAGTCGATGATAAAAGCCCAGAGATTCCGGGCAACAATGAGGAAGAGAAACGATGATGCAAAAATCAAGATCCCCACCATGATCTGGTTGGAGAGCTTGACGTAGGGGCTAAGCTTGTTCACCAGGGGCTGACCAACAATGATCAACAGACCATTTAAAGTCCAGAGCATACTATAAGCATAGAATGGGATCCCCATGTTAGTCATATGAACGGCCATCACGCTTTCCCAGAGGGAGTAGCTAAGGTGGATGGTCATAAAGTTGAGGAGAATTAACCAGATCAATACTAAGGCTCGGTGGTGGGTCGCCATTGACCGCTCCTTCCCCGTTGGCTGCTTAGCTTTGGGCGGCAAGCTCACCCGGACATTAAGGGCCAAAATAACTACCAGAGTTAGGAGAACGTAAAAGGCGGTAGCAACACTAAAGACCAGAACGACACTAATTGGTAACAAGACCCCGACAGCCAGGGTCCCGATAACGACCCCCACGTTGAAGGCCATATAAATGTAGTTGAAGACATAGCGCGAACTGTGGTCGGTGACCAGGGCGCCGTAGGAATTGACGATGGTCATGTTAATCCCATCACCAAAGCTATTGAGCATCATTAAGACCGCAAACCAGGGCCAATCGTGCGCAAAAATCAGGGCAAAAATGGCCAGTGTTGAGATACTGACCCCCATGACGGCGGTCCGGTACTGGTCCCAGTGGTCGAAAAGCCAACCACCAAGGTAGTTTCCCGTCATCATGCAGATCGACATGAAAAGCATTACAACCCCCGCAGTCGTCAGTGTTTCGTGCAGATAATTATGCATGTACATCGTTGTCAGCGGCCATAAAAAAGCAGCCCCGGTGTTATTTAGCAAACTTGCCAGGGCCACCCACTTTAATTTACGCTTGTCTGCTTTTTCATTATCCTCCCAACTTTCTTGCCATCCCTACCGTTCGTGGACCATTTCTGATGATGGAACCCGTAGTAAAGTATAAACTTCTGCCGTCCGGTTAGCACGAAGGCCTAGTCCGTTTAGCAGGGTATTCTTGTAGTTAACCGTCATTTCAGCCGCAAATGCGTGCCCCGTCTGCCGGTCTTGCTTCTTCAACTTTGCCTTGTCCCACGGTAGACTGCTTGCGTCTAGTGTGATGATCCGGTCCCCATCAGCTACCGAGCCGTAATGGGAATTGGTTGTGTAACGGTTACCGTTTGCCCAGTAAGTATAAGAGACAATCGGGTGCTTACCGTTTTGGCTTCGGGTTGCCATAACGTAATAGTAGTCATTGTTCTTGTTGTGGATCTGCAACGGTGAGTACTTCATTGTGATTCGCGTTTCATTGTGGTTATTGATGTCTGCCTGGCGGAAGAAAGTCAGATAAAGCATCCCGCCCAGCCAAATGGCGGCGACCAGCAGTAAAGCGACGTAACGCCAAAAGGGTTTAGGTGAAAAGGCCTTCTTCGTCTTAGCGATTAACATCAGTTGTTGAACACGAATGTAATGAATTACGTAGCAGAAAAACACGATCGCTAGAATCCACAGTAGCCAACCTAACCAGTTCCAAGTCATAATCTCTTTCGCTCCATTTCTTCGTCATGATTCTATACTCTGATTATCACACATATTGGAGTTCTTGTCCCCACCCACCAATGGAATTTAAGATTAATTTTTGCTTTTCTTTTTGTAAATCCGCAAACTGTGCTAAACTAAATTTTGGTGTAAATTTTGTTCCAGCAAAGGACATAAGAATAATAATGTAGTTGAAAAGCTGCCCGAACATCAAGGAGGAATTAATTCATGGACAATTTGAGTGAGTTAGCCAAAGAACTAATCAAATTTGAGCGTGATAACGACTTAAATGATAATGAAGTTGCTTTTGGAAGCCACCTATCAGTAGAGCGGATTCACGATATTAAATCATCAAATTCTGCCGCAACTTCTGAAGAAGCCGAATTACTCCAACGTTTTATGCAAAGTAAGTAATTACGGGACCAACCTCGTGGGACTCGGGTCCACTTACCACCAATAAAAAGAGCAAGCTAGTAATCAAAATGATTGCTGACTTGCTCTTCTTTTATTCATGAAATTCAACTGGTAAGGTAACTGACGAAACGGCGGCAGTTGGTTCAGTTACCCGCTTAAGAAGGGTCTTAATTAAGGCGGCGGCTAACTTGGGGATTGGCTGAATAACCGTCGGCAGTTGGGGAGCAATGCAACGAATCAGCTGTGAACCATCATAGCCAGTGATGAAGAAGTCCTGTCCCATCCTTAATCCCTGTTGCTGATAAATCGCGGCAATTTCAAGAGCCTGGACATCGTTTGAGGCCACCACCCCATCGTAAATACCAGGGAAGGTCGTTGAAAAGTCAAGGTCTCCTAAAGCCAGCGGGTCAAAGCTGCGGTGCATTTCCGTCAACCGGTCCAGGGCCCCCTGCAGCCGGTTCAGCGTTGGTGAAGCAGACGTATCTTCATCAACAATCACTGCAATGTGGCGGGCGTTTTTCCGTAGCAAGTATTCCACGGCGAGTTGGCCGCCGCGGTAGCTATCAGAGGCAACGATAGGAATGTTGTCAGCCAGGTAGCGGTCAAAGGAAACGATGGGCGCGGAGATTTGATGGTACTCCGCAATGTCCAGGTTATGGGAACCAGAAATAATCCCGTCGACCTGATTGGCCATCAGCATACTAAGGTACTCGTGTTCAATTTCGGGATTTTCCGCCGATGACGCAATGATTGCCTTATAGCCTTGATTAAAGAGTTGGCGCTCAAGTTCATTGACTAACTCCGCAAAAAAGGGGTTGGTCAGGTTAGGGAAAATCAGGCCAACAAACTTAGAAGGCTTCCCCTGCATTGCCCGCGCTAGCGCATTGGGCTGGTAGTTAAGCTCCCGCATAGCTTCATGAACCTTTTTAATTGTTTTGGCGCTGAGTGATCCGTAATTATTGATTACCCGTGAGACGGTCGTTACGGAAACCCCAGCCAGTTGTGCAACATCTTTTAACTTTGCTACCATGTTAAATTTCCTCGCATCCCAAGTGTTAAACTACTTCATTATAGCCTAGTGCCACCCCAACTGGAATCACTTTCTTTAATTTAGTAGAGATTAAGCATGAAATTACTGTCATCTATTAAAAATGTTTTTCACGTGATAAAGTGGAATCAAAAGGCCAAAGTTAGTGGTTAAATTAGTTATTTTAAACTGTTCAAAATATAAATTTACTTATTTTATTTCTAATAGTTCATTGACGCATATCAAAAATAATGCTACTTTAATTAATAGTGAAATCTTAATAACTTCTTAACTTTTTTGTGCAAAATTATTCAGGGAAGAAAGACAGTCTTCCGATTATCTTTCAACTATCACTTTTAAATGACAGGGGAGCTTAATCAATGAATCAACAGGTAAACGCTAATTCAAAGCACTTCAAAATGTATAAAAGTGGTCGCAAGTGGATGGTTGCCAGCTTAACTGCGGTAACACTGCTCACTGCTACTGGGGTCGTTGCCCACGCTGACGAAAACAACGCAAACGACCAACCGGCAGCCGTTTCAAATGTTAATACGGACAGCCAAGCAGCTAACCAGCAAAGTACTGCAGTAAATAATGTGGCACCGGCATCTGCCAGCACGGCAGCCTCACAAGCAGCGACGGCCAATACCAGTGCTACTAACCAGGACAACAGTGCTCAGGCTACTTCAACACAGAGCTTTGCTGCCCAGACCAACACTCAACAGGTTAACTTAAACTCACTTCACTTTAGCAACAATGCCTCATCCCAACGCTTTATTGAAAGCGTAGCGCCGGGGGCAATTAACGGTTGGAACAAGTACGGTGTTCTACCTTCCGTAACCGTTGCTCAAGCAATCATCGAAAGTGGCTGGGGCCGGTCTGGTTTAGCTACGCAAGCCCACAACCTCTTCGGTATCAAGGGCTCGTATAACGGTAACTCGGTTACTATGCCGACTCGTGAAGTATACGGTGGCCGGTCTGTTTACATCAACGATGCCTTCCGTGCTTACGCTAACAACTCACAATCCGTTGAAGATCACGGAGACTTCCTATATGTCAACAGTTGTTACCATAACTTGCTTGGCGACACTAATTATGCTTCTGTTGCCCGGAAACTACAGGCCGATGGTTACGCAACCGACCCTAACTACGCCAACGCATTAATCCGGATGGTCCAGACTTACGGATTAAATCAACTGGATTCCGTAGCCATCTCTGGTAAGACGGTTATCAATAAGCAGCAAAATGATAACTCATCGAGTAGTTACGCAGGCAGCACTAACTACTACACCGTTCATAGTGGCGACACTTTATCCAGCATCACTAACCGCTTCTCCACAACGGTTAACACCCTGGCCCACTTAAACGATATTCAAAATGTCAACCGGATTTACGTTGGCCAACGACTCCTCGTTCGTCAGTCAGCACCGGTCAACAACCATAACACCACGACGACTACCACGACAACGCCTAACCAAAATCACACCGTTGCACCGGTCAACAATAACAACACAGTTAAGACATACACCGTCAAGAGTGGGGACACTTTGTCCGCTATTGCTAACCGGTTTGGTATGAATTACATTCAGCTGGCGCAAATCAATAACATTCGAAACGTCAACCGGATTTACGTCGGGCAAACTTTACGGCTGCAAGCACAAGTCAATAATAGTACGGTTAGTCAACCGGTCCACAATAATACCAATAACGTTAAACCGGCACCAGCACCAGCACCGACACCAACTACTAACAACGCTGCTTACACTGTTAAGAGTGGGGACACCTTGTCCGGCATTTCAAGCCGCTTTGGGGTTTCCTATGAACAGCTGGCCCGACTTAACAACATTGCCAACCCAAACCGGATCTATGTTGGGCAGGTCCTGCGAGTAAATGGTCAGGCCGCACCACGTTACAACAACTACAGTCGGTCATCGGCAACGGCTAGTGTCCGGGGTGGCTACACCGTTAAGAGTGGGGACACCCTCTCTGGTATCGCTGCACAGTACGGCCTCAACTGGCATACTTTGGCACAACGTAATAATTTACAAAGTCCCTACACCATCTACGTTGGACAACGACTGGCCTTCTAATCATTTGGAAAATTTGTTTATAAAAAGCAAAAGTGCTTAACAGCCTTTTGCTTTTTTGTCGTTTAAATCCTAAAATAAGGTGTAATATAGTTAGTTCGTTTTAGCGTAAGAAAGTAAGGGAGAGCTAATGGCGACGCGTATTTCTGGAGAATTACCAAATATTATCAAAATCAGCAGGCTTTTCAAGGTTCTTGGTAATCCCAAGCGACTGCAATTAATCTACCTTCTGATTCAAAAATCAATGAGCGTTTCAGAGATTAGCTCGGCACTAAAGTGGGAGCAATCCGGCGTTTCCCACCAGCTGCAGCTGCTCCGGAAGTATAACCTAGTCCAGCAGCACCGTCACGGTAAAGTAGTTATTTACCACCTTGACGATCCGAAAGTAATGACCCTAATTGCCGACGCCCTTAGTCATGCAGAAGACATCGTTAAATAAAAAGTCTCCGTATGACTATAGACGGAGATTTAAAGGCGTTACGACGCGGCGCCTGTTAGGTTTCCCATAATTACGTTGTCATTCAGAAAGCAAAAAGGATGAGGCTGGGAGAAAACTTTGTTTTCTCACCAGCCTCATCCTTTTTGTATCTCCAAACATTAGGAATTAGGGAAAGCCATCGGCTAGCTTCGCGCCGAAGCGTATTCCTCGTGTCTAGCGCCGCGCAGCAAGTCTATTAACTGATACTTTTCCCAACTTTCCCTTTAGCGCCTTTTCAGACAAACTTGAGTTGGAATTGGTCGTCACTCTGAATATCCTTAACCGTGACGCTTTCCCCGTCATGAAATTGGTCCTGGTCCACCCAAAAGCCAGGATGTT
The DNA here is from genome assembly GCF_001435935.1 of Limosilactobacillus panis DSM 6035. GTDB lineage: Bacteria > Bacillota > Bacilli > Lactobacillales > Lactobacillaceae > Limosilactobacillus > Limosilactobacillus panis. Next base: position 29,412 of record NZ_AZGM01000027.1, on the reverse strand, counting down.
CATGGCTGTAAAATTTAAAATTGTAGTATGGTGCTGAGCTCTCTTCACTGACCGTCATCACCCCTTGAGAACCATCGGAGCAATGAATCGTTTGCGTCTTATCATTATCATGGACAAAAATCGTTGTCACTTCTAACACCTCCATTATGTATTATAACATAACTTTGGTATACCTAAAAATAAAAAGTATTGTTGTTTAAATTAATAATCAATTATGCTGATAATGTTAATTAATCAGCACTTACTCCACACATAAAGAAAGGACCCGCCACGTTCTTACACACGCAAAGGGTCCCTTCTTTATTTTGTTATATTAGTCAGCCGCCAAGGCATCAATTGGGTTCAGACGGGCCGCACGTCGAGCCGGTAACAGTGCTGCAATGAAGGAAATCACTACCGCAACCGCAAAAGCGAAGATAACGTTCCCGGCCGTTATTTGGACGATATTGTATTTGATCATCCCGTATAAGGTGTGGTTCAAAATCACGGTCACGACAATGACAATAACCAATGCTAAGACCGCTGAGAATAGTCCAATAAAGATTGATTCTGACGTAAACAGGCGACGAATGTCCTTCTTCCGCTCACCAAGTGCCCGCAGAATCCCAATCTCCTTGGTCCGTTCCGATACCGACATATACATCGTCACAATAATCATCAATGCGGAAACCAGGAGTGAAATTCCAGCAATGGCCGCCAGGATGGTTGAAGCAAGGTGAACGTAAGTGTTAACCGTCTTCAGGATTGAGCCAACCGTAATTGCCCCAAACATGCGCTCACCCTTAGCATTCTTGAGGTTGTTAATGCGGTTATCAACCTTTTGGACGTCAGAGAGGCTGCTAGCACTCACCGCCACAAAGTTCGGGCTGGTGACGGCACCGCTGTCCCGCAGCATTCGTTGCATTGTACCGTAGCTGACCGTTGTCTGGGCACTGGCCCCTTCACTGAGGCCGGCCACCTTCACAGTCCCGTTAATGGCAACGGGGTCCCCCTTACTGTTTACCCATTTAAAGGAAATATTAACCGGCTTGCCAATAATCTTGCGGTAGTTCTTTGCATCGGTCAGCTGGCTGGCCTGCTGCTTCGTCAAGACAATCTCATTGCTGCCCGGCCGGTGACCATGCTTGATTGAGCTAGATGTCACTGACTTATTCCAGGTCGTCAGTGTGGTTCCACTCTGTTGCAGTTTCTTGTATGACAGACGGTAACCACTGATTATGTTCCCCTTTTGAACGCTGGCTACCCCATCAACTTTACCTAGTCGGCGAAGGGCGCCACTATCGATCATCATTGACTGGGGATCCGCGGAAAGGTTTTGCATTAATGACGATTGAATCTGGTCCTGGGTTAGATGTTTCCCAGTCGGGTTCTTAAATACCGTAATTGAACGGGGATTGGTCAAGGAATTAATTTGGTTCTGAATGTAGCCATTAATTCCATTGCCCAGACCGCTGAACAGAAGGACGGCAAAAATACCAATTGCCGTTCCCAGCATAATTAGCGAGTTACGCCAGAAGTTATACATCAGGTGTTTAAAAGACATCCGGTAGCTAGCCATCGCCGGGAGCTGTTGGGACTTAACCACTGTGGGGTCCTTAGGAAGGTCATAAGCTGGTCGAAGCCGCTCGTCTCCGTCAATTTTGCCATCGGCCAAGTGTACGACCCGGGTTCCATGGTCCGCAACTTCTTGAGAATGGGTAACCGCAATGACGAGCTTGCCATCCTTGGCAATTTGGTCTAGCAGGGTCAGAACCTCCTGGGTATTTTGCGAATCAAGGGCCCCCGTGGGTTCGTCAGCAATGATAATCTGGGGATCACTGGCAAGGGCCCGGGCAATTGCTACCCGCTGTTTCTGCCCCCCAGACAAGTGGTTAGGATGTTTGTGGGCCTGGTCGCTCAAGCTAACCTGGTCAAGGAGCTTTAGTGCCCTCTTGCGCCGCTCTTCCCGAGAAAGTGCGGTCATGTCCAAAGCCACCAGGACATTATCTAACACCGTTAAATGGGAAATCAGGTTATATGACTGGTAGATGTAGCCGACCATTGACCGCCGGTAGTCATCCAACTGCTTTTCTTGCTTATGGTCAAGTGGGGTCCCCTTAATCAGAACCTCACCGGAAAAGTTACGGTCCACCCCCCCAATGATATTCATCAGAGTTGATTTTCCCCCACCGGACTCACCTAAAATCGAAACAAACTCGCCCTGCTCAAATTGAAGGTCAATCCCTTTTAAAACCGGAAAGGCTTGTTTATCAAGATAGTAGGCTTTCTTAATATTGTGTAATTCTAAAAAAGCCATTATTTTCTCCTTACGATTATTTAGCTTAATTATACCAAAACCTGCTTAAGGTAAGGAAATCCTCAAGCAGGCTTTATCAAAAATTTATTTCCCGGGAAATATTTACCTTTCCATAGTGAGCTTACCATCCATCAACTGGTAAATGTGGTCGGCAAAATCCCGTAACCGCATATCATGAGTCACGACTACAATTGCCTTGTGGTGCTTAACAGCCATGTCCTTAAAGAGGCGGCCAACAATCTTTACCCGGTTACTATCAAGGGCCGCTGTCGGTTCGTCCGCTAGGATAATTGGTGGGTTAGGGTACAGGGCCCGGGCAATCGCTACCCGTTGGTTTTGCCCACCAGACATCTCATCTGGATAATGGTTGACGAGTTGGGAAATATCGAGCTCTTCAAGGAGGTTATCCAACTCTTCCTGTGACATGTTTCCAATTTTTTTAATCCGACGAACCAGGGCAAACTGATCCGTCACGGTCAGATAAGGGAGCAAATTGTATGACTGGAGGACAAAGCCAATCTTATTCAGCCGCAGCTGGTCCCGTTCCTTGGTTGATAATTTTTCCAAAGTCTCCCCTTCAACGGTAACTGTCCCCGTGGTTGGTGTTTGAAGGCCTCCAGCAATCGTCAAAAAGGTGCTCTTACCGGAACCAGAAGGGCCCAAGATCAAGCTTAGTTCACCCAAGTCAGCCGTAAAGTTAACATTATCTAACACCTGGACTTTACTGATTCCCTTACCAAAGTCCTTACTGATGTTTTTGAGTTTAATTACAGACATTGCGTAACCTCCTAACTGTTGAGGGCCCTTACTGGGTCAACTTTCATAATCATCCGTACAGGTAGTAGCGCCCCAATTCCCCCAAGGAGGATAAGAATGATGGAGATCAGGCCAATCAATGGCCACTCCAAAACCAGCGGGACCGTCATCGGCATCAGCCAGGCCGTCAGTAGGGTCAGAACCAGGCCACCACATATCCCGGTGATCGTCAGGATAACAGCCTGGTCAATCGTTGCCCCAATCAGGTGACGGGCCGAAATTCCCTGGGCACGGAGTACCGCATAGTTGGGCATCTTCTGCATCGTTAGGATGTAGAGGAAGACCGCAATAATTACAAGAGAGATCACCATTAAGAAGCCAATCATGAACATGAAGGTACTGTTCTCTGCCGCGTAGCCAGGAAGTTTTTGGATAAACTTGGCAATTGGGTAGTGGGCCAGCTCCTTAAACCGACTAGCCCCCTCCCGCTGGTTACTAATGATCCCACTGGCAACTACTTGCGGAGCAGCCCCCCGGAGTTCGCGCCAGGTTGAAAGGCGACCATAAACCACCGGGGCAACGTTCAACTGGGAATCTTTAGCAAAGCCTACCAAGCGGTAGTTTTCTGCCGTTGAATTGAGCTTCACCTTATCACCCAGCTGGTAGCCCTTCACCTTTAAACTCTCGTCAGCAACCAGCTCATGCTTATTTTTCGCATGACGACCGGCAACCAGGGGCATATTGTCTTTAGCGATATACTGGCCAGCATCAAGGCCAATAAACTGCACGCTTTCCTTGTGGGCCTTCTTCTTTGACCGGGTCATGACCGTTGCCGTTTGGCCGACGAGGGCCTCATGCTTATTGAGGGAGTGGTCTGCCAGCTGGTCCTTAGTGATGACAGATTGGCCCAGATTATCGTTGGCGTTCTTATTCAAAAACACCGTCTGGGCACTCCATGTCGTCAAAGCGGCCTTATTTTCGTTTGCCAGGCCCAGCATCATTCCCATTAGAATAAACATTAGGTAACTAATCATCACAATCATGGCAATAATCAGCCCATACCGGACCTTTTCGTGTTTAATTTCTTTTAAAGCTAAAAACATCTTATTCCTCCTTTGCCAGGAGCGCCGTCAAAGCGGCTTTTAATCGTTTCAATATTTGGTCACTGTTGTCCGGACAACGTAACCCTTCCTTGATTGCCTCGTGGACCAAGGTCATAACGGCCCACTCAGTCGCCGTCACCGGGCGCAACGTGGAATCGATCGGCTGCAGTAACGCCTCATTAACGGCAAAGTGCCGCTTTACCAGCTCATAATAGGGACTGGCATTTACTTGCTTAATAAAGGCGGCGACCTGATCAACGTACGCCGCAGCAGATTGAAGGCGGTGGGCACGAATATCGTAGTCGTGAAGCGCGAACAGTGCCTTGCGATACAAGTAGGTATACGCATCTGTCAGATCGGTAAAGTACTTGTAGAAGGCTCCCCGGGCAATTCCGGCGTCCTTAACAATCCGCGCTACCTGGGCGTCTGCCAGGTTGTGGGCGCTAAATTCAGTTAACAATGCCTGCCGGACAGTTTCTTGCTTAGCTGCCGGCAGATTTTCAAAGGTTTTGCTTGGCACATTTAACTCCTCCTCAAGTGACACAGTGTCACCAAACTGCATAACCATCATAGCAAGTTGGTGACACTGTGTCAACGTTGTTGAAATAAAAAAACATTTCCCGGGAAATAATCCTGGGGAATGTTTTCATAATCATTAAGCTTCTTCACCGGCAAGCTTAACAACGGCCTTGGAGACATTTTCAATCCGGTCGTTTACAAAGTCGTCCACTTGGTCGATTCCAAATTCATGGGAAAGAAGTGGCAAAACATCAACCTCACCAGATGCCATCAGGGCAATTGAGTCTTCGAAGCAGTAAGGGTTGATGAAGGCCCCTTGAATCTTCAACTGCTTTTGGAAGACTTCGTAACTGTTAATGGAGAATTTGTCGTCTGGGTTACCAACCCCAAACATTGAAACTTGGCCACCACGGGCAGCAGCTTCAACGGCTTGTTCTTGGGTTTCGGGACGACCAACGGCTTCAATTACAATGTCATATTCGTTAGTCGGAATCTTTTCGCCCTTCTTGGTGTTAATAGTCTTGGCACCAAAACGGTCGTGGTTAAGTTTCAGCTTTGCGTCGTTTCGACCACTCAGGGTAACTTCGCTAACCCCGTAAGCCTTCAGAGTTTGTACGAATAATTGACCCATGAAGCCATCACCGATAACCAATGCCTTTTGGTATGGATGGATCTCCAGCAGGTCAACACCGTGAACAGCACATGATAATGGTTCCGTTACGGCAGCTGCCTTCAATGAAACACTGTCAGGGATCGCGTAAACAACTTTTGCAGGTGCTGTGAAGTAGTCCTCAAATCCACCGTCACGGGTAACTCCAACAGCGGACAGGTTTTCACACAGTTCAGGACGAGAAGTTCGACAGTACTTACATTCACCACAGTAGATGTTGGGGTCAACTGTTACCCGGTCACCAACCTTGACGTTCTTAACGGCAGCACCAACCCTGGCAACTACCCCCGAGTTTTCGTGACCCAGGACGATTGGCGGAACGGCACTAGCCGATCCCGGCAAGCCAGCATATAAGGCGTGGTCTGTCCCGCAAATACCAGCGTAGGCGGTGTGGACAAGTACTTCGTCAGGCTTTACTTCTGGGGTTTCAACATCCTTAACTTCAAGCTGTTTAGTCCCTGTTAATACAAGTGCTTTCATAATCAATTCTCCTTATATAATGTAATCTGCATAATTATAGTGAAGAATTACACTAGTTGTCAAACGTTTGACAAAAGTAACCGTTTCCAAATAAATATATGAAGAAAACTTCAAAATTTCTTAAATTTATTTATAATAGTCGCGAAACCGCTTTATCGGTATTAGTAGCTACCTATCAGCGCAATCGCTATTTAAGCTCAGCGCGATAAAATGCCTTGAGGCCGGCAATCTTCCGTTGAAATGTAATATTTTTTATGCTAACCTAACAAAGTATTCGAATTAAGTTAATTTTGATTGTTGGTCAAGTTAACAAAATAAGATGAAAGGTGGATTTGGCGTGGATAACACAAAAAATCAACACAAGAAGTATCACTTGATAGAGTATGCTAACGGTAAGTCACTCGAAGAAATTAACGGAACGGTCGAGGTTCCTCATGGCAAGGGCTTCTTTAAGACCTTGTTTGCTTACTCTGGACCTGGTGCCCTCGTTGCGGTTGGGTACATGGATCCAGGTAACTGGGCTACTTCAATCACCGGTGGTCAAAGCTTCCAATACACCCTGATGACTACTATCTTGATTTCAAGTTTGATTGCGATGTTACTACAATACATGGCGGCTAAACTCGGAATCGTGAGCCAAATGGACCTTGCCCAGGCAACACGGGCACGGACCGGTAAAGCGTTAGGGATTATTCTTTGGATTATGACGGAATTAGCCATCATGGCCACCGATATTGCGGAAGTTATTGGTGCGGCGATTGCCTTAAACCTCCTCTTCCACATTCCGTTGATCCCATCAGTATTCATTACTGTTCTTGATGTTTTAGTTCTGTTACTTTTGACAAAGATTGGTTTCCGGAAGATCGAAGCAATTGTTGCATGTTTAATTCTGGTTATCCTGTTCGTCTTCGCATACCAAGTTGCTTTGTCACGGCCTGACTGGGCCGCTGCCTTTGCTGGCCTGGTACCTTCTGCTAAGGCGATTGCCCAGCACCCACAAATTGGTGGAATTACGCCACTGAGTGGTTCTCTGGGGATCATCGGGGCCACGGTTATGCCGCACAACCTGTACCTGCACTCCGCTATTTCACAAACGCGGAAGATGGACCACAACGACCTTAACAGCATTCGGCAAACTGTTCGTTTTACCACTTGGGACTCCAATATTCAGCTGTCTCTGGCCTTCGTTGTTAACGCCCTCCTGCTGATCATGGGGGTTGCGGTCTTCAAGTACGGTGCCGTTAAGGATAGTTCATTCTTCGGTCTGTACGATGCTTTGAACAACACCTCAATGCTTTCCAACCCAATTCTGATTGCGGTTGCTAAGTCCGGGATCCTGTCAACGCTGTTCGCTGTTGCCCTGCTTGCTTCTGGTCAAAACTCAACCATTACTGGTACCTTGACCGGGCAGGTTATCATGGAAGGTTTCATTCACATGAAAATGCCACTGTGGGCACGGCGGTTAGTTACCCGTATCATTTCTGTTATCCCTGTTCTGGCTTGTGTTGCCATGACGAGCGGTGAATCCGTGATCCAACAACACTCGGCTTTGAACCTGCTGATGGAAAACTCACAGGTCTTTCTGGCCTTCGCCTTACCATTCTCAATGTTGCCATTACTGATGATGACTAACAGTGAGGTTGAAATGGGTGAATTCAAGAACCGGATGTGGGTTAAGGTTTGTGGTTGGGTCTCAGTTATTGCCCTGACCTTCTTGAATCTGTACAACCTGCCTTCAACTTACGAAGGCTTCGGTGTTTGGTCTAAGGGCACTTCCGATGTTCTTGCTTACCTGACCATTGTTGTCATCCTGGTCCTGCTTGCTTGGACCTGTGTTGAACTCTACCGTGGTGACAAGCGTTTTGCTGCTGAAGGCAAGGGCTTTGGTCAACAAGAAGAGGAAATGAAGAACTCTGCTAAAGACTAATTTCTGAATCAAATATCTATCTAACTTAAATGGTGGATGAGAAAAGGGAATAACCTTTCTCACCCGCTATTTGTTTTACACCATAACCTACTATTCTTCACTTTTTCATTACGTGTTCACAACTTTTTCATGGATTAGGGGTAAGGTTAAAACAATCCTATAAATCCCCCAGATAGATTAAGAAACAGCGGTCATTCACCTCGTGTTTGGTCGTTGTTTTTCTTTTGTCACCCCCAATCAATGCTATAATATGGAAATGAATGCTATTTAGCCAGATGAGGTGAAATCATTGAATAATAATCAAGACAAGCGGCCGAGCCGTGTACAACTATACGATAGCCAGCCTAAGAAACGGGGGAACCGTCGTCCTCGTTTAAGTAGCAAAGCTAAAAAGAAAAAGGTATTTGGAAAGAAGCCTAACCGGAGCAAGCGGACCTTTAAGCTCCTCTTAACCCTCCTGCTTGCAATTCTTTTAGTGATGGTCATCATCTTCGTTGTTAAGCAGCAGAACCCGGTTAACACCACCAATAACGATGACACGACGGTGACGACAAGCTCCAAGAAACACAAGAAGAAGAGCAGCAGTCACCACCACCGGCAATCAAGCACGACTGACGACGATGACGATGATAATACCGGGACTAGTGACACCTACACCGTCACAACCACGCCTCACCAATCAAGCAGTCAGCAGTCCAACCAAGGACAAAGCAATGGTGGTACCAGCACGGGCAGTCAAAGTCAACAGGGTAACCAAAGCAACGGAAACGGCTCCAATAGTAATAACCAGAGCCAAGGTAACAGCAGCAATGGTGGTAACTCAAGCGCCACCACGACCGTCCCAAGTACCCCATCGACTGGCGGAAATAATAATTAATGAAAATTTTTTATCAAATCCCTTGCCAAGCCGATTTTTGGTGTTATAATTTTAGTCAGTTGAAGGATATGTATTTACTGAGTGCTCAACCAGGGAGACGTAACCTAGGCTGGAAGTTATGTCGAGTCGACCGTTAAATATACCACCTTCCTACTTTTATCGGCCGAAATAAGGCTGGTCGGGTCGTGTCCGTTACCACACCATAGAGAGAGTAGTAATACTCTGAACATGGGTGGAACCACGCTAACTATGTTAATTAACGTCCCTAATGCTTGTTATCAAACAGGCATTAGGGACGTTTTATTTTTTATAAAGGGAGAGATTTTTATGGCTCAAGTTGCAGTTATGTCCCCAGATGGATCAGTAAAGAAAATCGATCGGGACTCTAAAGAAGGGTTACAAGCCCTTCGGAAGCTTTCAGCTCTGATGCTGAAGGCCGCTTTGAAGCAAGAATTCAAGGGAATTCGTCTTGGCGAATCTAGCTTTGACGAAGATGGTTTCCACGTTGACTCCGACAAGGATGACCAACAAGTTTCCGCTGACGAACTGCCCGCACTGGAAGACGTTGTCAAGGGCATGGCCAAGGATGACGTCAAGGTTGAATTTGCCGAAGTTGCTGTTGACGACGCCCTGGCAGAAGTCAAGGACGACAAGTTCTCCACTGAATTGATCAAGGAAAACGCCAAGGATGGCAAGGTTGCCATGTATGTTCTCGGTGACGTCAAGGCCGTTGCCCAGGATGACATCTTGGTTTATGGTGACGTTGTTAAGAACCTCAAGCTCTTATCCGTTGCCGGTGCTTACTGGAAGGGCATGTCCTCCAACCCAATGCTGCAACGGATCTACGGGACCGTCTTCTACAAGAAGGACGAATTAGCTGACAACTTGAAGAAGCGTCAAGAAGCTAAGGAACGTGACCACCGGGTTATCGGTAACAAGCTTGACCTCTTCTTCGTTGACCCAAAGGTTGGTGCCGGTTTACCATACTGGATGCCTAAGGGGGCCACTATTCGGCGGACAATCGAACGTTACATCATTGACCGTGAAGTTGCCGATGACTACAAGCACGTTTACACCCCAGTTCTGATGAACCTGGATGCCTACAAGACTTCTGGTCACTGGGAACACTACCGTGACGACATGTTCCCACCAATGGACATGGGTGACGGTGAAATGCTTGAACTGCGGCCAATGAACTGTCCAAGCCATATTCAAATTTACAAGCACCACATCCGTTCCTACCGTGACCTGCCACTGCGGATTGCCGAACTGGGAATGATGCACCGTTACGAAAAGTCTGGTGCCCTTTCCGGTCTGCAACGGGTTCGTGAAATGACTTTGAACGATGGTCACACCTTCGTTGCCCTTGACCAAATCCGGACTGAATTCGCCAAGATCCTGAAGCTGATCATGTCCGTTTACAAGGACTTTGACATTACCGACTACAGCTTCCGTCTCTCCCTTCGTGACCCTAAGAACACGAAGAAGTACTACGCTAACGACGAGATGTGGGAGAAGTCCCAAAAGCTGTTGAAGGCTGCCATGGATGACCTGAACCTTGACTACTACGAAGCCGAAGGTGAAGCTGCCTTCTACGGTCCAAAGCTGGATATCCAAACCAAGACGGCCCTGGGGAACGACGAAACCATGTCCACTATTCAACTGGACTTCATGCTCCCTGACCGCTTCGGCTTAACTTACGTTGGTAAGGATGGTAAGGAACACATGCCAGTCATGATCCACCGTGGTGTGGTTGGGACCATGGAACGGTTCGTTGCTTACCTGACTGAAATCTACAAGGGTGCCTTCCCTACCTGGTTAGCTCCTGAACAAGTTCACATCATTCCAGTTAACGAAGATGCCCACGGTGCTTACGCCGACGACCTTGCTAAGAAGCTGAAGGCCGCTAACATCCGGGTCGTTGTTGACCACCGGAACGAAAAGATGGGCTACAAGATTCGTGAAGCCCAAACTCAAAAGGTACCATACACCCTGGTTGTCGGTGACGACGAAATGAAGAGTAATGGTGTCTCTGTCCGGAAGTACGGTGAAGAAGCCCAAAACGAAATGAGTCAGGATGACTTCATGAACGAAATCCTCGCTGACATCGCTTCATACTCCCGCAAGAACTAATTACGTCCCCTATAAATAAAAATATCCCTGACGTTCGGATCATTACCGAATGTCAGGGATATTTTTTGTATTAGTCGCCATTACTTAGCTTGGGCAGGGCCAGGAAAATTACCAGCCCAACCGCGAACAGGACGCTAAGCGAAGCCACGCCCACCGTTGAACGCCCCGTCCACTGGGTGACGAGCCCCACAACCAGGGGCCCTATAGTGGCGGAGAATTTACCCAAAATGTTGTAGAAACCAAAGGACTCACTTGAAGCGTCCTTCGGAATTAACTGGCCAAAGTATGACCGGCTGAGGGCCTGCAGCTCACCCTGGCTCGTCCCAATTAAGATTGCCAAGAACCAGAAGTCAAACAGGCTGTCAAGCTTCAGCGCGTACAGGCAGATGAACAGGTAGACGATGATGCCCAAGAGAACCGCCAGCCGGGTTGAGGCCCGTTTCGCCAGCCACCCGTACAAAAGGGAGAACGGGAAGGCAATCAGCTGGACCATCAGTAAAACCATCATCAGCATTGTCGTGTTCACGCCGAGGTCCTTCCCAATCGCGGTCGCCATGGTGAAAATGGTATCGACCCCGTCAATGTAGAAGAAGTAAGCGACCAAGAACCAGGAAATCCGCCGGTACTTTCTAATATGACGAAAGGTGCGCCCTAAGCGGCGGAAACTATCAGTCAGCGGGTCCTGAACGGCCTGAACGCTAAAGCGCTGCTGGCCGTGCTGGAGAAGGGGCCAGGCAAAAATTACCCACCAGACGGCCGCGAGGACAAAGCTGAACCGGGCCACCCCAAAACTGGACAACAACCCGCCAAAGCCGTTTGTTAACTGGGCACCAAGGAAAATGATAAAGGCCAGCACGCCCCCCCAGGTACCACATCCCATAGCCGGTGGACGATACCAGGTCCATTTGCCGGTCGTCAGCAACATCCGTCAAGAAGCTATCGTAAAAGAGGTTCCCGCCGGAGTAACCGATAATACTCAGGATATACAGGCCCAAAAGCCATTGCCAGTGGCGGGGTGACACCACCGCCAGGCCGAGCGTCAAGATAATCCCTGTCCAGGTAAAGACGTTTAGCCACCGCCGCTTCGAACGGGGGTAGTCCGCAAGCGCCCCGAGCAAGGGGGCTAGCAAAGACACTACCAGGGTGCCGAAGCTATTGGCATAGCCCCAGAAGGCGGTGGAGTCGGCGGCACTGACTCCACCGCCTTGGGCAACCGCCTTGAAGTAGACCGGCAAAACGGCGGTAATCACGAGGATCCCGTAACCGGAGTTTGCCCAGTCGTAAAAAATCCATTGCCACTGTTGCTTAGTGAATTTCACAGTTTCACTCACTTTCTAAATATTTCTTCAATTGCCTGCCCAGCGGTCGGTGCTGGGTAGTGGAGACCGAGTAAGCGCGCGAAGGTTGGGCCCTCGTCAACCAGGTGGGCACCAGCAACCGTTGCGCCTGCCTGGACATCCGGCCCTGCAAAAACTGCCGTGGTGAAGTAGTTCGGTTGGTCGGGCCCGTACCCGTGAACACCATGGTAACGGTCTGGGGCCCCGATGGGATCAGGGTCAACCTCTTCCACCACTGCGGGCCGGTTAACCTCGTCCGTAAAGTAGTAACCCGGTTGGGCCTCAACCAGGAAGGCCGCTTTAGGGTCGGCGCCCAGCTTAACCGCCTCTGCACCATCGTAAATATGTTGAACCCCTTCGGCCCGGGCAATCAACTGCTTGACGTCGCCGTAGTCAATGTCGTGCCCCCGCACGTAGACGTAGGTTTCCCCGTCACAGGTTTTCGCGGTCACCTTCCAGTTATTCTTAAAGGTGGTCTTACCATCAATCGGGCTCAGCCACCCTTCCCGGGCGAAGAGCATATTCAAGTGAATCATTTTGTGGACGTTAATCTGGTAGTGGTCCCCTAAAATTACGAAGTTCGTCCAGTCATAGGTCCCGGCATCCTTGGTCGCCCGAATCAGGCGGGCCACCCGGCCATAAAGCCGCTGCAGAGCCGCCTTTGCTTCCTTCGACCGTACCCCGTAACGGTGCCGCATACTATCCATATCTACCAGGTGAATCAGGGTTAGGTCGGGCCGCTTGTTGCGGAGGGTATCGACAGCACAGGCGGTCACAAAGTCATCCAACCAGGGTTGCTTGATCCCGTGGCGAAGCTTCCCGTAGCGCTGGTTCATCTTGAGGAGAAACCACGGCGAGCTGGCCGTAAGGGAGACCAGCACCTGGTTCGTCCAAATCCGGTTAGGGAAAATTTCGGCCAGGTTGTAGTTAATCTTGCTCCCCGCAGTGACTGGCCACAGAAATGCGGCCGTGGTCATTCCCGCAGCCCGAGCCACGTCATAAAGCGGTGTGGCCTTGACGTCCTTACGGTACCAATACCAGTCTGGTGACTGCCGCCGCGGCTGGACCTTCGTGTTATTAACAATCCCGTGCACCGCCGGATATTGCCCAGTGATAATCGACGTGTGGGACGGGTAAGTCAGTGTTGGGTAGATGCCCCGGACACGCTTTACCCACGTCCCCTGCTGGATCAGCTTATCAAGGTTTGGCACCAGGTCGCGCAGTTCGGCCAGGTCACGGTAGCCAAGGGAATCCAGTGAGATTACAACAAGCTTATGTTGGGTCATGATTGTTACTTCCTTTTTCAAAGTTACCCTTCTATTTATGATGGATTAGGAAGAAATGCGAAACCTTTTTACCCGGAGGAAATTTTGGGCGGTGGGCCCCGGGAAAAAAGCCCCCTCCCGCCGGAAAATACTAATAATGTTAAGCACCATAATTTGAATCATTGCTTTATTTAATGTAAACTTAAGGTTCGGACATATATAGAGAAAGGAATCGAAACAATTATGAAAAATCAGATTGGCAAAGGCAGTGGCCCGAAGGAAAAGACTCTCGGACTATTTGACCTTTCAATCCTTGGAATTGGCGCAATCATCGGTACAGGGATCCTCGTCCTCACCGGAATTGTCGCGTCAACCGATGCGGGCCCCGGAATCGTCTTTTCGTTTTTGATTGCGGCTTTAGCGAGTGGGTTGATTGGGCTTTGCTATTCGGAGCTCACCACCAGCTTGCCGAATTCCGGAAGTGCGTTTTTCTACGCCTGGGTATCAATCGGTAAGTTTGTCGCGTTTCTCGCCGGCTGGACCCTGATTGGGGTCTACATCACCACCACGGCAACGGTTGCCAACGGCTGGACCGGGTATGTCCAATCATTCTTAGAAGTTTTGGGAATTAACCTCCCCCACCAGTTCCTCGTCAACCCCGCCGCTGGTGGTTACATCAACCTGCCTGCGGTCCTGATGATCATCCTAATGACCATCATCCTCACTCGGGGAACGAGCGAAAGTAAGCTGGTCAACAACTTCCTGGTTGGGGTCAAGATATTCATTATCGTCTTGTTTATCGTGGTCAGCGTCTGGGACGTCAAGGCCACCAACTGGCACCCCTTCCTCCCGTACGGCGCGAAGGGAATCTTCACCGGTGCATCAGCGGTTTTCTTCTCCTTCCTGGGCTTTGATGCCCTCGCAACGTCGGCGGAGGATGCCAAGGACGTCGGCCACACAATTCCCCGGGCAATCGTCCTCTGCTTGACGGTCTCCACAACCCTCTACATCCTAGTCAGCCTAGTGATGACGGGGGTCGTGCGTTACACCAAGCTAAACGTTTCCGAGGCGATGTCTTACGTACTGCTCAGTGAGGGTCATAACTATGTCGCCGAGATTGTCTCTTTAGGGGCGGTCCTCGGCATCATGGCCGTGGTGTTTGCCTTTATTTATGCCGGGTCCAACATTCTTAAGTCAATGAGCCGGTCCCGCTTTTTACCCAAGGGCTTTGCCAAGTTAAACGCCCATACCCAGAGTCCGAACCGGGCAATCTGGCTAATCGGCCTGGCCTCCGCGGTGTTTGCTGGCGAGTTCGACCTCCACTACCTGGCCCTGATTGCTAACATTGGTTCCCTGATGGTCTTCATGCTCATCTCCTTGATTGTGATTATCCTCCGGTATAAGTACCCGGAACTGGAGCGGCCATTCAAGGTCCCGTTTGGCAACGTAATCCCTACCTGTTCAATCTTGGTTTGCCTGGTCCTGCTGGTCAGCATCTCGCTTAAGGCATGGTTAACCTACCTGCTGTGGATTGTCATCGGGTTGATTGTCTATTTCGCCTACTCACTCCGGCACGCGGACGAGTTTAACTTTACTGAAGATAAATAATTTATTGCGGGTGGCCTGCTAGGCTAGCCGCTTTTTTAGTCCCGAAATGTCAATTTAAATTAGAAAAAGGTTGAGAGTTGTTCATCTGTGACACAACTTAAAAATACTTCGAGTGGTGTGCGGTAATTAAGTGACTTTCGTGGGATGTTATTTCTGCGATGCATTAACTGAGTAACTAATGCATCAGGTAAATGGCGAAAGTCTAATTGTTTACTGAGACCGTCACGGCGTAGAATACCATTATTATTCTCATTCAAGCCTCGTTGATTTGGTGCACCAACCTCCGCAAAGTAGGTGTGGATATCATGCTTATTGGCGATATCACGCCAACCAGCAAACTCTTTTCCATTATCAAAGGTAATTGATTTAACCAAATGACGCGGCATTTTAGAAAGCCACTTATCTAAGTGATAATTAACAGCTTCATCAGTTTTATTGTGAACGTTAAGGATAATCATAACTTTAGACTGCCGTTCTACGAGGGTCATTACCGCGCCATGATGAGCTTTCCCTTGTACAGTATCAGCTTCAAAGTGACCAAACTCGTGCTGGTAATGAGGAAAATCACGATATCGTTGGTAAATACTGCGACCGAGACGCCCAGCCTTACCACGATGTTCAATATAACCATTCGGGTGTCGTTTGCCTTTCATCGGTAACTGTTGAACACTGAAATTATATTGTCCCCGAGCAAACATCCGGTAAAGCGTCCGCATACTACAACTAATAGTCTGTTCTGCACGACCGATAATCGTGTCAGGCGTCCAACCAGCCTTACTTTGTTCGTTGATGTAACTAATCTCGGCTTTAGAAAGTTGAGCTTTTCTGCGTCCACAGCGTCGTTTATTACGTTGGTAGGCTTGTAAGTACTGCTCAATTGTCTTACCGCTATCGAGAAAGCGATAAACACGGTAAACAGTTTCCTGGCTTCGCTTGAGGAGTTTAGCGGCTTGATAAGCCTTCGTCCCTTGGTTCCAAAAATCAGCTATGAGGGTTAGTTCACGTGTGGTAAGATGTTTATAGGTCATTTGTGATGTTCCTTTACTTTTGTTTGTGGTTATTCAAAAGTCTATCACAAATGGCTTTTTATTTTTCTAACTTAATTTTACAAACGGCGAGTTATTAATTTTCCAATCGGTGTTGACAATTAAATTAGAATCCATTAAGATAATGACAATCAAATTAAGAAATGCTTAGAAGAGATGAGTAAGCAGGCGCAGCCATTACAGAGAACCGCGGTTGGTGGAAAGCGGGATGGCGAGACCTGTTGAAGATGGTCTTGGAGCAATGTTCGGGTGGCGAGCCAGCCG
>NZ_AZGM01000027.1:0-13121 GCF_001435935.1 Limosilactobacillus panis DSM 6035 | reverse complement strand
GATGGCGAGACCTGTTGAAGATGGTCTTGGAGCAATGTTCGGGTGGCGAGCCAGCCTTGAGCTACCCACGAGTGACGTCCGATATAACGTCTAGGTTTACCTCCGGGTGTACCTACTGAGGAGTTGGCTGTGAGGCCGACTCAAATTAGGGTGGTAACACGTTAACTAATGATTAGCTTGACGTCCCTAGGAAAGGCATAGTGCTTTTCCTAGGGACGTTTTTTATTTGCTCCGCACCAGAACCCACCGCATACGAAAGGATCGATTATTATGACTGAATTCACAAAACGAACTGTTTCCCCATTCCGCTACGACGTTGTTGGTAGCTTTCTCCGTCCCCAAGCATTAAAGGACGCCCGGGCTAAGTTTGCGGCAGGCGAAATTAGCCCGGCCGACCTGACCGCCGTGGAGGACAAGTGCATCAATGAATTAATTCAAAAGGAAGTTGCGGCCGGACTACAGGCCGTCACGGACGGTGAATTTCGGCGGAGCTACTGGCACCTCGACTTCTTCTGGGGGCTGCAAGGGGTCAAGCACGTTAACCTGAAGCACGGGTACTTCTTCCATGACGAAGAGACCCGGAACGATTCCGCCCAGGTAGCGGGCAAAATCAGCGGTGAAAACCACCCCTTTGTCAACTACTTCAAGTTTGTCCGGGACCATGTTCCTGCTGGGGTCCAGGTCAAGCAAACCATCCCCGCACCAGCTCAGTTTTTAGAAGAGTTAATCCGGCCCGAAAACCAGGCCAGCGTTAAGGACAACTACGCTTCCGTTGAAGAGCTGGACCACGACGTTGCGGCCGCCTACCACCAAGTAATTGAGGACCTCTACGCCGCTGGTTGCCGAACCCTCCAACTTGATGACTGTACCTGGGGAATCTCCGTCAACAACTTTGCCAACCTTAAGAAGAAGGACCCCAACGCTGATACATCTGCACTGAAGCAACTCCAAGAACGGTTCTTGAAAGTAAACAACGCCGCCATTGCGGACCTGCCGGCGGACTTAACGGTCAACACCCACGTTTGCCGGGGAAACTACCACTCAACTTGGGCTGCCGCGGGTGGCTATGGTCCCGTCGCTGACACCCTCCTCGCCCAGGAAAACGTGCAGGCCTTTTACCTGGAATACGACTCCGACCGTGCTGGTGGCTTTGAACCCCTCGCCAAGGTTCCTGATGATAAGTACGTTGTCTTAGGGCTCATCACGTCCAAGTCTGGCCAGCTGGAAGACAAGCAGACCATCATCGACCGGATCCATGAGGCAGCAAAGTACCACCCGTTGGACCACCTCTGCCTAAGCCCCCAGTGTGGTTTTGCCTCAACTGAGGAAGGAAATATCCTTACTGAGGAACAACAATGGAAGAAAGTCGCCCTCGTTAAGGAAATCGCCACCGAAGTTTGGGGCTAGCTCTGCCGGTATATACACCTCCTGAATGAAGCTGGGAAAAAAGCTTCAGAGTGCTCCGTATGGCTAGTATAGGACGATCGTTGGCACGGTACGGGCCAACGATCGTCCGTAATCAATGGACTTGCTTCGCGGCGCTATACACTAGGAGCACGCTTCGACGCGGAGCAAGCCTATTTGGTTTTTCCGCGATTACTGTGTAATATTCGGAGAACTAAACGAGGCTGGTGAGAAAACCAAGTTTTCTCCCAGCCTCTTTCGTTAACCTAACCAATATAATCACCAACAACGGGGATCCCCGGTAAGACACTGTCACCGTGGGCTACCCGTCTTTTTAATGGCTTCGTCAAATCCTGGCCCGCCGTATATCCGTGGTGCTTGCCACCCTGCCAGGAGGCATCTTCGGAAACATCATAGACCTTGCCATCGATTGCGATGTACGCGGGGCGGCCATCCTGGCCATCATACTTTTGTAACTCTTCCTTAGTGAACGTCTTTGCCATACCGGTTTCCTCCCTTTTCCATTCTTTTGGTAGTTTAACTATACCGGGGCCGGCATAAAAAGCACGCTTTCTGCTCAGCCTTAAGGGAAAGTTACAAGTCCTCAACCATGGTTAACCAGGTTTCGTCCGCATGGCTAGAAGGTGACACCCCCTCCTGGTAAAAACCGTTGTGTTCGTAAAAGGGAACGTTTTTGGCCAGGAAGTCTAGCACAATTGCCTCCCGCTTGCTTGTCCGGGCTACCCGCGCCAGGGCGTCCAAGAGCTTGCTGCCAACGCCCTTTCCCCGGTAGGCGGGCCACCGCAAGTGAAAGCACCAGCTGGTAGCCGCCCGTAGGCAGGTTAGGCGGGGCTGTTTCGTACATCTGGTCGTCGATCACCCGGGTATTAACTGCCGGGCCGACGATGAAACCGACTACCCGGTCCCCATCCTTGGCTACTAGAAAGGTATCCGGCAACTTGTTGAGCCGGTCCTGGAAGGCTGCCGGGGTCCCAGCCTCGGCAGGACTGAAGCCCGCCCGCTCAATTGCGACTACCGCGGGCAGGTCTGCTTGTTGAACATTACTAATTTTGATCATGGGTGATCTCCTTCATTTCCTTAATAAAAATATTGCCGACGTTTGGCAGGCGGTTATCCTTGCGCCAAACTAAAATATTTTGATCAACTAGCGCCGGGGTGAGAGGCCGAAAGACCAGGTTATCCTCTGCCTGGGTTTTAATTAGCCCCTCATAAGTCATTACCGCGCACGCACCGGTCTTGGCCAGCAGGGCCGCGTTAAAGACCAGGTTATACTGACCAACAAAGTTGAAGTGGTTCAGTGCCATCCCCGCCCACTGGCGAAAGGTATCCTGGCGCATGGTTTGCCCTGACGTCATCAGTGGCTGGCCAACCAGGTCCTCAGGGGTAATGGCCTTCTTTTGTGCCAGTGGCGAATCGGCCGCAATGACGATTCCCCAACGGTTAACCCCGCTAAGGGGCATGGTGTTGTACTCAATCAAGTTTTCGTGCCCCATCAGGATGGCAAACTCAATCAAGCCCGTGTCCAGCTGGTGGCGCAAAAACTCACTGTCCCCGCTCACCAGGTTGAGGCGAATCTGGGGAAACTTGGCCATGATGTGTTCGATACAGGCCATCACGGGTTGGACGGCCCGACTTTCGCCCGCACCGATGTTGATGACACCACTCACCACCGCCTTTTTCTGCAGCTGGTCAGTAGTCCGGTCCACCAGGGTGGTAATTTCCTGGGCCCGGTCAAAGAGGTAGGATCCCTCCTGAGTAAGTTTGATTTGCCGGTGCCCCCGCTCAAAGAGAGTGACCCCCAACTCATTTTCTAGTTCCTTCATCTGGCGGGAAAGGGCCGGTTGCGAGATGTGAAGGACCTGCGCCGCACCGGAAATATTCCCCTCCCGGACAATCTCATTGAAATAACGGAGTACCCGAACTTCCATCTTCAATCCTCCCATGCATAATACTTATACTTTCCCATATATTATAAGTATTTTACACTGACACGCCAACTGTTTATCCTAATAATAACCAGAAAGGAGAGTCAATGGATGACAACTAGCATGAAAGCCACAAGCCCAAAAATTGCCCAGGTGGTCGCCACTAACCAGCCCCTCGTTCAGGCGCTCAACACTGGCGTCCACACCAACCAAGAGGTTCGCCAGGTCGTTGCGAAAATCACGGGGCAGGCAATTGACCCGTCCGTTGAAATTCGCCTGCCCTTTTATACCGACTTTGGACGCCACCTTCAAATTGGGAAAAACGTCTTTATCAATAGCGGTGTCACCTTCACGGACCTTGGCGGCATCCAATTAGCGGACCGGGTCCTGATTGGTCCCAACGCCACCCTTGTCTCCGTCAACCACCCCCTCGACCCGGCCGACCGCCGCAACCTTGAGCTCAAGCCAATCAAGGTGGACACTAACGCCTGGATTGGGGCCAACGCCACCATCTTACCAGGAGTAACCATCGGCGAAAACGCGGTTGTTGCGGCGGGGGCCATCGTCACTAAGGATGTCCCAGCTAACACCGTTGTCGCCGGGGTTCCCGCAAAAATCATTAAGAAAATAAAGGAGGTCTAACCTATGTCATTACGATACATTACCGAACTCAATGAAAACGTCCACCGCGACCACGTCAGCTTCTTAAACCGCTACGGGATCAAGATTGCGGCTGACCTGTACTCCCCAAAGGAACGGACAGCAGGAAAGTACCCGGCCTTAATCGTGGGTGCGCCCTACGGTGGGGTAAAGGAACAGGGTCCGGCGGTTTACGCTAACGAGCTCGCCCAGCGGGGTTTTGTGGTCCTGACCTTTGACCAGGTCTTCATGGGTGAATCCGGTGGTTGGCCACGCCACGTGTCATCCCCAGAGCTCTTTGCCGAATCATTTAGCGCTAGCGTTGACTACCTTGGAGTCCAGGTGCCCTTTGTTGACCGGGACCGGATCGGGGTTATCGGGATCTGCGGCTCTGCCGGCTTTGCCCTTTCCGCAGCATCCGTTGACCCCCGAATCAAGGCTGTGGTTACCGCTTCGATGTACGACATCACGGATATCCGCGGCATGATGAAGCCCAGCAAGGACCAATTATTGGCTAACCAGCGGTGGGCGGACTTTGCCAATGGGCAGCCGGAATACAAGCCGTCATTCCCTGACCACCCCTACCCGTCGGTTGATGACCTCCCGAAGATGGACCCGATCAACAACGAATGGTTCCGCTTCTACGCTGTTCCCCGGGGCTTTCACCCCAATGCCCGGGGCGGTTTTACCACCACTTCTAACCTGGCAATGGTGCAGTTCTCCGCCCTCGACTACATTGACGAGATTTCCCCGCGGCCAATCCTGTTTGTTTTTGGTGACCGGGCCCACTCCCGCGCCTTCTCCGAACGGGCGTATAATTTAGCCAAGGGGCCAAAGGAAAAGTACATTGTTGACGACTGTGAACACATTGATCTGTACGACCAAGTTGATAAGATTCCGTTTGCTAAGATTCAAAGCTTTTTCAATGACCACCTTAATTAATTGATACGGATGTGAGAATTTTGAAAAGATTTCCCCTAATTACAATATTAGCCACTATCCTCGCCTTTTGTTGCCTCACCGTTTCGAGCCGGGCGATGGCTATTCAGTACTACCGGCAGTCGACCGTGCCAACCATCTTCGTCCACGGCTGGGGCTCCAGTGCCCGAGCGGAAGATAAGATGGCCCGGGCCGCCCAGCGTGCCGGCGTGACCAAGACAATTGTGCGCGCCAACGTCGACCGCCAGGGAAAGGTGTCGTTTGACCGCAACATCCCCAAGGGGGCAATCAACCCCATCGTGGAGGTCAACCTCGCTGATAATAAGCTTAGCCACTACCAGGATGACTACACGGCAGGCTACCACCACGGCGGCACCTACGTCAGAAACGTAGTCAACGCCTTAGAGAAACGCGGTAACTATCCGGCATTTAACTTTGTGGGGCACTCGATGGGTAACCTGGAGATTGCCAACTACATCAATGACAATGCCGGGCACCTGCCGAAGATCAACCACCTGGTTGCCATTGCTGGCCACTATAACGGTCTAGTCGGTCAATCAAAGGCCGAAAGTACGGTTAGCCAGGAGGGTAAACCGACGCGGGAAGATCCCTGCTTTAAGGCCCTCCTCGGTCTCCGGCAGAACTTCCCCCGTAATACCCGGGTGTTAAACATCTACGGCAACCTTGATAACGGCTCTAACTCCGACGGTGACGTCCCCGTTAGTTCGGCAAAGTCGTTGAAGTACCTGGTTGCCAACCGGGCAAGGTCGTACCAGGAGCTTGAGCTGCACTGCAAGAGTGCCCAGCACAGCCGGCTCCACAACAATAACCACCAGGTTGACCAGGCATTGATCAACTTCTTGTGGGCAAAATAAAGGGATCCCCCTCCCTTCATATAGCCTTTACTACTCGACGACTAGGAAATTGTTCCTGGTCGTTTTTTTGCTGTGTTTAAAAAGTTTCACCGGCTACCTATTGTCGGTAGTCGGTGAAATAATGCGTAAGTTAGTTATTTAATAATTGCAGTTACTTAATTCCTTTAATGAAGAAGATCAAAATTGAACCTAAAACAGCTGAAACACAGGCTGCAGGGAAGATATATCCATAACCACCCATGTTAATTGCCGTTGCGGCAACAATTGGGCCAAAAATCTGCCCGGCACTGTTTGCCATGTTCAACAGCCCTAAGTCTTTAGCAGCAGTCTTTTCGTTTGGTAATACATCAATGTTCAACGCCTGATCCACGGAATTGTACATTCCAAATCCAATTCCGGCAATCACTGCGTATGCTAACATTCCCCAAGTATTTGTTGTTTGCCGTGGGACAAATACCCCTAAGGCAATGATCAGGCCAGCAGTAATAACGGGCATCTTCCGAACCTTCATCTTATCGGCCAGTGGTCCCGAGATTAGTGACATGATAATCGCGGTAATCATCAAAATTATCGAAATTAGTGAAACATATTGCTGAACCGCGCCACCCTTGAGTTTAATGTAGTCAGTAAAGATATATAGGGTATAGCCCGAAATGGCAAATTGAGAAATGATAATCATAAATTTACCAAATAGAGCTAGATAGAAATTACGGGCGTTATGGGTTGGGAAGACGAAGTTAGCAGAAAATGCCTTCCAACCATCAATCTTTTCAACGGGCATATCCTTAGTTGACTGCTCGTGTAAAATCAGCGCCGCAATTGGCCCAGATACTAAAGTCATCGTAGCCATAACGTAAAAGCCCATTGTGTTATTGTACAAGAAATGGGAACCAATTACTGGTCCTAATCCTTGTGCGGCAGCGGTCCCTAACGCATACATCCCGGACATCGTGCCCCGGAATTGTTCAGAGGTCCGGTCGGCAATTACCGCGACCAATGGCGCCACAATCATATTTTGGAAAAGGACATATACAGAGTCACCGACAACAACACCAAATGCTGTCTTAGCATGACTCCAGGCAATAATACTAATGAATGAACCAATTGAACCAACAATTATCCATGGCGTCCGCCGTCCCCAACGTGAGCGGGTCCGGTCAGAAAGACCACCCCAGATAATATTTGAAATTGTTGCCACGATCATTGCAACTGCAGACATTGTTGCAATAACGTTTTGCTTCGTTGCCGGATCAATATCTTGGACTAGTTTGGGAACTGTAACCCCAACTAATCCAAGGTAAGGGCCAACCCAAAGAAAGTAGCCCAGAACAATTCCAATACAGGTTCTTACTGGAAACTTCTTCTGCTCTTCGTTAGTTGGCGTTTGCCATGGTTTTCTTTCGGTCGAATTATCCATATTTTTCACATCCCTTTTTAATCACGTCATTCAATACTTAGCAAATGACCCTACTTTTTCCAGAGGGTCTTGCCAACTGCATCGCTTGACGCGAACGGTCCGGGGATAGTCGAAATACCACGGTGGTTGCCAAAGTAGTCTTCACTGATTTGAATATCGTCACCTTCAGGCGTTTCAAACCGTTGCTCTGGCTCGAATGCTTCTCCCAGGATATCTGAGTTAATAATGTTCGTCTTATAATTACCAATTAGGTCGTAGACGTTCGTTTCAATTACTGGCTTGCCGTCTTTTTCAACTAGGTCAACCTTGGCCTCGTCATGGTCGTTAACCAGCTTGTTAACTTCTTTCTTCCATGCCTTAGCACCATTTAGGTAAACGTTGCCGCCGGCCCAAACTGGAAGGTGTCCCAGGTGGTACGGCTGAAGATCATTCATATCGTTTTCCTTGGCGTAGGTACCTTCAAGGCGTTTGAACGGTGCATACCACTCGTCATAAGTCGGGTAGTCATCAAAGACAAAGGTCCCAACTTCTTCATTATCTTCAGGGTTAGCTTCTGGAGCCCACTTTTGAACAAAGATGTTGTTGTAGAAACGATCATCCCCGTGCAGAATAGTCGAGAAGCCAGCTACTTCAGTCCGGTGTGGAATGTGGTATGGCGTGTACCGTTGACGGTCAGGGCCCTTGCCTGGATAATCCGTCCCGGTGCCAACATAGGTAAATGAGCCAAGAATTAAGTTATTAACCACCCCAAGGCCCTGGGTAGGAATCTTCAAGGAGTCTTTAGAAAGCAGGAGGTTGTTATCAATCAGCGTTGGCCCGTGACCAACCTCAACCCAGATATCCTGGCTCTCCATTGCTCCATTAAGGCGGTGAGCAGTACCATCTGGTGCATAGTTGTGGTCAAACAGGTTTTGAGTGATTCGGGTTCCTTGAGCTTCCCAATCACACCAGAGGCCCATTGTACAGTGGTCAAAGTGGTTCCGCCGGTAAATTACATCGATTGCCGCATGCATCTTAATACCGGCAATTTCGGCTCCGGCAAGTTCCTGCATATTGTTGATGTGATGAACGTGGTTGTCTTCAATCAGACTGAAGACACCCCCTTGCCGGCCAACAATTCCGTCTTGTTCGCAATCGTGAATGTTACACCGCCGAACGATGTGGTGACCAATCTTTTCCTTCAGCCAACCATCGTATTGTCCCCGACAAACGGCTTCCCGTTCCATTTGGGTTGGACTCTTGATGTGTTTGTAAGTAAAGTAGTGGTCATTATTAGGATCCTTATACTTACCAAGGGAAATTCCTGCACACCGACTCAAGCTAATATCACAGTCTTCAATGATCCAGCCCTTTGACCAGTGAGGGCCAATCATTCCATCTTGAAAGGCAGCCGGTGGAGCCCAAGTGGTAGCCGCCTTGTTAACGGTGAAACCGGCAAAAGTGATGTAGTTAACACCCGTCTTCTTTGGCCAGAAGCATTCCCGCCGGACATTGATATCAACGTCTTCATGGTTAGGATCCTTGCCTTGGAAGTTAGCGTAAATGACCGTCTCGTTTCGGTCCTCATCTTGTTCGGTGTACCACTTGTAAACTGAATTTGCCGGATTCCATGAGCGGGCATAAACTTCACCCTTAATACAATCTTCTAGCGAAGTAGTTTCATAGAAGTGGATGTTATTCATGTAAACAGCCCCGGTGTGCTTATCAACTGGGCCGAAGTACCAGTCACCGACAACAAACGTCGTATATGGGTTATATGAACCAAAAATACTGTTATTAATCCGGGTAACCCAAACGTTGCCCTTGTACTTTTCCCAGTTAGTTACCTTTTCTGCTCCGGTAATTGTCGCCTTGAGGGGTTCAACACTGCGGTAAACAATCCGGGCATCCTTTGTTCCGGCATGAATTGGGTTAACATTTTCCCGGTAAGTACCAGGGAACACGAGAACTTCATCACCAGGTTCAGCAACCTGGGCAGCCTCGTTAATTAACTTGAAAGGTCGTTCTTGAGTACCGTTGCCGTCAAATGTCGCATTAGCATCAACATAAATCTTCATTCATGACAGCTCCAATCATTTTGTGTAAAATTAAATAGTAGCAATACCTGCAAGCGCTTACGTATTTAATTATGCAGAATCAATTCGGGGATATCTTGCATTTTCCTACGAATTTTTGGATATAAGTAAGCGGAGGGATTTTTATGAATCTATTACGTCAGTACCTCAGAACAACTAGTTTTGCTTACAGTATCATCAGAAACGGCCAGACTATTGAAAAAGATCGGGATAACTTACTGGCGGGAACGTTCAATGCAAAAAAATTCGCCCTCACCAGCAGGCAAAGACGACTCGTTACTTTTTACAAACTTAAGGGACAAAATATTATCACCGCTATTATTAGACATCACAATTACTACTACGTAATTGGACCCGTTATTATCAGCACCAATGACCAAGATAAGACACCCCAGCCTTTCTTAGTCAGCAGTGCCCACCTAAAGCATTTCTCGGCGGATCGTTTCATTATGGTTATTGCCCTATGCATTAACCTGTTAGGCGCATACATCAATTCTAAAAAACTGCAGCTTCGTTACCGGCGACCCGTTTATACCAACACAAGCTTTAAGAAGAGCAGTTTCATCCGTCTGAACAACAATGGTGCCCATGTTAACTACGCCTTTGAAAAGCAAATCAATAATGCTATCCTTTGTGGCGACCAAGCGGAAATTCATACGGCCTTAACCCGCTTATACCAGTCCGGGCGAATTGGCATTTTGAGCAATAAGGGTGAATTACGCAATATCATTGACTTTGGCATCATTGTTATTTCAACCAACATCCGGGTAGCCTTAAGAAGCGGGATAAACTTCGAACTTGCTTACAGTCTGAACGATTACTACGTTCACCGTTTAGAAGAGCAAAAGTCGTTTCATGCCGTCATTAAATGCATTGAAGATAATTTAACCAACCTCAGCAAAGAAGTTAAGCACGATATCACCGCCGGTATGCCACCGACAATTGTCCGGGCCTACCGTCTCGTATCAACAAATCCCCAAGAAGACATCACGGTTACGGAAGTAGCGAAGCAGCTCAACATTTCACCAAACTACTTTTCCAGTCAGTTTAAAAAGTGGATGGGAATTAGCTTTACCCAGTTTCGGATTCTTGAAAAAATCAACTGTGCCATCACCCTTCTCGTTTCATCAAACATGAACGTTTCAGAAATTGCGGCCCTACTTCACTTTAATGACCAAGCTTACTTTGCTAACCAATTTAAAAAGCACACCGGGTTTTCGCCAAACCAGGTGCGCAACAATCCTATTCTTATTAGTGATTGGAATATCTATAACTATCTAAAGGCTAAGTGCCGATTATAGTTACTTACATTCTTCCTTACCCATCATAATCTTCAAGATAACGGGGTCTGAGGCTGCCAAGCCACTCCGGGTTAGTTCACCGAGGCCACGGATTGTTTCGTCAACAGAGTTGCTTACCAAGCCATTAGTCCCCGGAATCGTCACCCCTTGGAGGGCCAAGTTGACCGCCTTAAACATCGTCTGGACAGAAGTTGCCACCTTGATAGCACAGGAACAGCCGGCCCCATCGCAAACCATCCCGGCGGCATCGCCAATCATGTTCTTAATTGCCCGACCGGCCACCTCGATGTCGTCGCTCAACAGGTAGGCAATTCCCGTGGCGGCGCCCATCGCAGCGGCATGGGTTGCACAGTAGGCTGACAGGATCGGCAAAAACGAGTGTACATAGATCGCAGTCAGGTGGGATAGGGATAGGGCCAGGGCCCGGATCAACTGCTCATCAGACGCCCGTTGCGCTTTGGCCACAACACACACTGGGACAGTCGCCGTAATTCCCTGGTTCCCGGAACCGGAATTGGTAACTGCCGGCAGCTGGGCACCACCCATCCGCGCATCCGAAGCGGCAGCGGTGTATGACACCAGCCGGTTCAACAGGGAATTGTCGTAGCCCAGACTCTGTGGGTTATTCATCGCCCGGCCGACCCGCATCCCGTAGTCATGCGACAGCCCCTCCTTTGCCAGGGCCATGTTATCGACCTGGGCAAGTTTGATAAATTTCAGCTTCTCTGATGGCGCCGTTGTTGCCAAGTCCCAAATCTCCTGGAGCCGGCCCTGCTGCATGAAGAGTTCCCAATCGGCCAAAGAATCAACTGCCGGCCGGTCCTTTTCAAACACCACCGCCCCATTTTTCTTGATGCAGTAAATGTTCGTGTGGTCCGCTGCAATGTAAACCTCTGCAATATTGCCGCTGACGGTGGTAACCTTCACCTGAACGTAAAGCTTATCCTTGACGTCGGCCAGGGAAACGTGAATCTTGCCAGAGCAGGCCAGATCAGCAACCTGCTTGACCCCGGCGGCTGGGATTTCCGGAATCACCTTCATCCCCTTGCTAGGATCACCGAACAGGTAGCCCACGGCCGCCGCAACGGGAAGGCCGGGCTTCCCGGTTCCCGGAACGATCACCGCAATTGCGTTCTTCATGATATTCATCGATACACGAACGGCAATTTTAGCGGGCTCCTCATGGCCTAACTGTTCTGCACAAGTGGCAACGGCAAAAGCGACCGCAACGGGTTCCGTACACCCGGTTGCGACTGATACCCCGTTGTGGAGGGCCTTCAAATACATTGCCTTCTTACTAGCTTCCATCTTTTCCTCCTCATGTGAAACCCTATTCCGACGGGTGGTGAAACGTTTCACATACTTCTTTCACATTAAATTATATCATCTTGATAATTTTTTATCACTAATAAATTATCAAGTTTACGGAAAAGATTTCAACAGTGGTTAGCCTTGTTTTCCCCAGTCCTGCATTCCTTCAATAACGGGACCCAGCTGCTTGCCCCGGCTTGTCAAGGAGTATTCAGTTTTCGGGGGGACCGTTGCGTAGACCCGCTTCTTGACAATCCCGTCGGCCGTCAATTTCTTTAGCTGAAGGGCCAGCATTCGCCGTGTGCAATCGGGCAATTTCTCCTGTAATTCACTAAAACGACAGACCGGCGTGTGTAGGAGAACGTGAATAATGACCGCCTTCCATTTTCCCGCAATTGCTTGAATTGTCTGGTCAATTGGGCAACCCTTGATTGCTTTACTCATTTTCTCACCCCGCTTTTTAATCAATTATACCAGGTGAAAAATAATTCCCCTCTTGTATTATCTCAATATACTGGTTACTATTAGTAAGTGAAATGGACGAACAAGGAGGAATTAACTATGGAATCAAAATTAAATGAATTATTAGCTAAGCGGCGCAGCATTTACGCTCTGGGTGACCAGGTTAACGTCCAACCTGAAGAGATCTTTGACCTGGTGAAGACCACTGTCCGTAACTCACCAAGTGCCTTCAATAGTCAAACCGTCCGGGCAGTTGTCCTCTTTAACCAGTCATCAGATAAGGTGTGGGACATCGTTGAAGAAACACTGCAGAAGATCGTTAAGGACCCCGCCGCTTTTCAGAAGACCAAGAAAAAGATTGCCAGCTTCCGTGCCGGTTACGGGACAATCCTCTACCTCACTGACACGGAGACCGTTCACAAGCTAGAAAAGCAGTTTCCATCCTATGCCGCCAACTTTGGCCCGTGGGCAGAACAAGCAATCGGTGGTGCCCAGCAGGCAGTCTGGGCCGCCCTGGCCGAACAGGGAATTGGTGCAAGCCTCCAGCACTACAACCCGCTGATTGACGACGCCATTCACGAAGCATTCAACCTCCCTGCCAGCTGGCAATTGCGAGCAGAAATGCCGTTTGGCTCAATCGAAGCCCCTGCTGGAAAGAAGGATTACCTAGCAGAAAGCGACGTCTTCAAGCTGATCAACTGAAACTTGAAAGTATGAAGACAGACTGATCCCTTGGTATCACAGGGCATATT
>NZ_AZGM01000026.1 GCF_001435935.1 Limosilactobacillus panis DSM 6035 | reverse complement strand
AATGATACCATAGCTGTAAGCCAGTAAAACTAACTTTAACAGCATTCGTGGATCATACTCTCTTGGTCGACCCATAATATTGGGTCGCCGCAGCGCTAAGCTTTCAACCAGCCGATTAATATAACGTGCTGGATGATTTAACTCAGGTTCATAAGCAGTAGGTATGTTCAAACTAAGTTGATTCATGTTATAATCAGGTTCCAATGTTTTTGTATCCTTTCGAGGGTATTTTGGAGG
>NZ_AZGM01000004.1 GCF_001435935.1 Limosilactobacillus panis DSM 6035 | reverse complement strand
AAAAAAGCCAATAACCACACGCCTTTGGCGTGATTATTAGCTTTCAAGTTTCAGTATTTATCTAATAGAAGTGGAATGTAAATATCCTTGGGCAGGTATGGATTGCTCGGGGTATGTTTCGTATTTATCTAATAGAAGTGGAATGTAAATTGATTCATTTACTACTCAAGCTCAACTAGCTTTTGAGTATTTATCTAATAGAAGTGGAATGTAAATGACTTTAGCTTCGGCTATTAAAAAGCCCCAAGTTAAGTATTTATCTAATAGAAGTGGAATGTAAATGACCTAGTTATTACTCATAGTATTATCTTTTATACCGTATTTATCTAATAGAAGTGGAATGTAAATTTAAAGCACAATCACCATAAACGTAGAACACTTGTTGTATTTATCTAATAGAAGTGGAATGTAAATAGTTCCAGGATAGTCAACTGCAACAGCTCAACGTGGCGTATTTATCTAATAGAAGTGGAAAGTAAATGGATCACCCCCACATACATGTGGGATACACTTAAAGTATTTATCTAATAGAAGTAGAACATGAATTATAGTTACAAAAAAGAGGTGCCCCATGGCAACCAAGCTAGACAAACAATTCACCCAAGACGTCCTAAACACAGTGGACTTAATCCCGTACGGGCGCGTCACAACCTATGGCCAGATTGCCCGCATGATTTGCCGCCCGCGCAACGCCCGCCTCGTTGGTAAGGCGCTGGGCAAATTTGGCGGGTGCGGTAAGCATCCCTGCCACCGGGTCGTCACTGCAAACGGTCGGTTAGTGCCTGGCTGGATTGACCAACGACCCATGCTAGAAGCGGAGGGGGTGCCGTTCAAAGATGCGACCCATGTCGACATTCAAAAATGTTTTTGGCGCGGCATCTAGTTCCCGTAACCTGGCTCCGTGGCCGATTCCACGCTATGCCGCCGTCCAGCGCCAGACCAAGAATGGCTACGTCCAGGTCAAATACACCTGGGTAGCGGCCGACTGGCATTACGAGGCCCGCTGGCATAGTCGGGTCCCCACCGCCCAAATCATCACCTACCCAAGCTGGCAACTCAACCGTGTCCATCCTGGAAAGGGCTATGGCAAAGATGCTGCTCCTAGAATGGCCCAAACCCTCGTCGGTGACCAGTGGATTGCTACATCCCGCATCCGCTACCTTATCCAGCAGGCTGCGAACAACCCAACTCCCGCAGCCCAAAGTTTTCTACGCGCGGTTCATCCACCAGCAGTCGTCACATATTTCCCGGGAAATAATCATTAGGTTAGTGGCTTCTTAACCTATAATAAAACTACTTAACTGCATACACTTGTTTGAGGAAAAACAAACATGAATAATCCATCAGAAGAGGTTCTTAACCTGCTTAACCAACACCATATTGACTACCAACTGATTAACCATCCCCCAGTCTATACTGCGGAAGCGGCAGATAAAATTTACATCAATTGCCACTTTGGTCGCGCCAAGAACCTCTTTTTACACGGCAAGCATCACTTCTACCTGGTTACCTTTCACGATGACCATCAGCTAGACCTTCGCGCCTTACGCAAGGCCCTCCACACTAGTCGCCTGTCATTCGTTTCACGTGATGACTTACCTAAGTACCTAGGTATCCGAAGTGGGGCGGTTTCGCCGCTTAATCTAATTAATGATAAGAGCCATGATATCGTTCTTGTGTTTGACCGAAATCTTATTCACAGTGGTCTACCAATTGGCTGCCACCCCAACGACAACACTAAAACGGTGGTCATTCCCGTCGACCGTCTCCTCAAGCTCGTTAAGGAATGGGGAAACCCCGTGCAAATTCTGGACTTGTAGGATCCTTTGCCGGCACTTTCAAAGACTAATACAGACATCTAGTAAAATAATTTATTAACATTGTCTCTAAAAAGATTGTCCATTATGTTCCAAAAGTGTTAGAGTGAGAATGATATATTATAATTGGGAGGATGCTAGATGGCTGATAAATATGACCAAATCAAGTCAGCTTTGAAAGAGCCCGAACTGAACGCCAAAATGTTTGCCTGTCAGTTCGGCTTAGAAGCTAAAAAGCATCGTGTCTTGACGAACGGCCGAGCCAGTCGGTACCCATATCCGGCTAATCTGCGGTCGCGTCAATATAATATTTACCTGAATTCAGGGTTTACCGATGACATGATTGACTTTGAGACACCACCGGTAGTGGGAAGCCGGCATGCGGTAACTCACTTAAAGATGCTAGAACAGATTATGATCGAGCATCTCCACAGCGATGAGCGCCTGTGGCCACTTAGCATGGCCCCCGCGCCGGTTTACCAACACGACATGGAATACTTAAAGGACGCTTACACCAAGCCATGGGCCCAGGCCAACCATGATTACCTGGGAAATAAATATGGGGTTGCCAAGGAAATCATGGGCGATGTCCACATTAATTTTGGCCTGGATAGCGACCTTGTATCAACGCTCTACCAGCGCTTCTATATTGACGAGTACGGCAATGAAGTTGACTTCCGTAACCACCTCTACTTCAAGCTCGCCCAGGCCTATTATCTTTACCAGTGGCTGTTCACCTACCTGTACGGGGCCAGCCCGGTTGCTGAGGACATGCCGCAGAGCTTCCCGGACAACATTGAGCTCCCGGTTCGGAGTATTCGGGCCAGCGAGTACGGTGACGATAATAAGGCCAGTGAACGGATTACCTACAACTCTCTAGAAGAGCATGTTGACCAGCTGCAGGAGTATGTCGACAACGGGACTTTCTACAGCCTCAAAGAATTCTTTGGACCTGTCCGTCTACGTCATCACGATCAGGATATGCGCGATTTGCGGGGAGTAATGGCAGCCGGAATCGACTATCTCGAATTCCGCAATTTTGACCTTGACCCGCTCTCCCGGACAGGAATTAGTGATGATACCTTGAACTTCTTGGAGCTCCTCTTGCTAGACGCTATCGTCTCACCCCTTCCGGATGACCTAACGTCACGTCTTGCCAAAGCGCGTGAGCTTAATAATGAGGTTGCCTTACAGAAGCCAACGGATGAAACCGGCTGGATGAAGGATGCCGCCAACAAGTTGATTGACGAGCTCCAGGCCTTCGTAGAAGAGTTCAACGCTCCGCGGGAGTACAAGCTGGCGTTGACCTTTGCCAAGCGGCGGGTGGAGGACCCAACCCTGACTATTAGTGGTCAACTGGCTGATCGGATTGAAAATGGCAATCTCCTGTCTTTCGGCTTGAAGATTGCCAATGACCGGTACACCAACAATATCAACTACCAGCACCCGCTCCAGGCCATCAGTAAGGACTATTCAGATGACGTCCAACGCCTCCTGCGGGCGGCAATCGAGCTGGGGGTTCAGTTTGAATTGCAGCCGGATATGGTCACCCTCTATGTTGGGGGCCATAAGGAAATGTACCAGGCAGAAGAACCCCTCGACTTCAGTAAGGGCCCCCGTGAATTCGTTTTAAGCGCCTTTCCCGAGGCCCAGAAACTGCAGGAACCACAAGAATAAATATCTTAAAATAATAAGCAGAGGTTGGCGTAGACAGCGTCAGCCTCTCCTTTGTAATTAGTGAGGTGCAGGTATGAGAAAAATTGGAATTATTGGATTAGGCCACGTGGGGCGCCTCCTGGCAAATGAACTGGCAGTTACTGGCGAAGCAGATGAGTTGGTCTTAATCGACCAGGATGATGACTGTGCCCTGGCAGTGCAAACCGACCTAGTGGACGCGGCCACCGCCAGCGCCCACCACTCAAAAATCACCATCCAGGACTATGCGGCACTCGGTGGGGCCCAGGTCATCGTCATGGCGGTTGGCAAGAGTGCCTTGGCTGAGGAACAGCCGATGGCCGAACTCACCACCAGCGGTCAGGCGGTCACGCAAATCGCCCCGCAAATCAAAGAGAGCGGCTTTCATGGAATCGTCCTGAACTTAACCGACCCGAACGAAGCCATTACAGCTTTTCTCCAGCAAGAATTATTACTCCCACCCAAGCAGGTAATTGGCCTGGGCACGGTGGTCGATACCGCTCGGATGCGGCGGGCGGTGGCCCATGCTGCCCACTTGTCCGCCGCCAACGTGACCGGTTTCGTCTATGGTCAGCATAACGGTCGGCAAAGTTTTGCCTGGTCTACCGTCCGGGTTAACGGCCAGGGGATTGGTGAATCCATCAATGGTCACCGGTTGGACGAGAGTCAGCTCAAGGTTCAGGCTGACCTCAGTGGTTGGTATACCTTAAAGGGACTGGGTTACAACGCCAGTGCAGCGGTTGCCTGGGCCCGGCGGATTATCCGGGCCATCTTTACCGATGAGCAGTTAGGCTTGCCGGTAGCCATTTTCCAGCCGCAGTATTCGACCTACGTAAGTTTTCCGGCACTAATTGGGCGTCAGGGTGTGGGGAACCTGTTGCTGCTCAAGTTGTACCCGGTCGAAGAGATGGCTGTTAAGACCGCTGCAGCTGATATCAAACAGCAGTTGGCGACACTTCAAGAATTAAGCAAAGAGGGGAAAGCAGATGACAATTAACAAGCTAGCAGTTTACTGTGGAGCCTTAGAAGGCAAGGATAAGCATTACATGGTTGAGGCGGAGAAGCTCGGTGAGTGGCTGGCAGCCCACCAGATTGACCTGGTTTATGGTGGTGGCCGTCATGGCCTGATGGGGGCAATTGCCCGGGGGACCCTCCTGAATGGCGGTCTGGTCCACAGCGTGATCACCCAAGAACTATACGACCGTGGCGTGGCCTTGGACGGGGTCACGGACCGGCAGATCGTTGCCAACATGGACATCCGCAAGGAAAAGATGATGAGCCTGGCGGATGGGATGCTGGCCTTTCCCGGCGGCGTAGGGACCCTGGAAGAAATCAGCCAGGCGGCCTCCTGGGTAACGCTTGGTGATAATAAAAAACCAGTTTCCTTTTATAATTACCGGGGTTACTACGATAATCTTAAAAAGCAGCTGGTTGAGATGACTAAGGCGGGCTTTTTAGAGAAGGAATACCTGAAGAGTCTGTACTTTGGGAATGACCTGGGCACGATTATTAAATTTATGAATGACTACCAGGCTCCCCACCACCGCACCTATGACAAATAAATTTTAAAATAAAAAAACGCTGTATTGCAGCGCTCCAATAATTATTGAACTGGTTGAATTGTGTAAACCTGGTCGTCAGCTTCATCGGAAAGGGAAACTGGCCGTTGTTCATTGGCTCGAATCGTAATGTGGTAACCAAACTTATCAAGGAATACTAATTTGTCATTCTTAATTTGTTGAACAGTGGCCGGAATTATCTGATTGTCGATGCCCAATTTAAGTTCAGGAGAAATGGTGATTTTATGGGATCGATTGCGTTCCTTGTCATAATATTGCCAAGTACCAGTGTAAAAAATTGGTAGCGCTGTTGTCGTGCTACTCTTCTTTGCGCGGCTGAACCCGAAGGAACTGCTGAGTCCAGCCATAAGTCCCGCGCCGAAAAGTAACATTCCCTTTTTCTTCATATTCCATCGATCTCCTCAATTAAGTATGTGATAAGTCATTTAACTTCCATGCTTATTATACACACATTTGTGTTATGGGAAGATTTCAATTCTGTTAAAAAGCCGCAATAATTGGTAAAATTAGTTGTAACAATCGTATTTATATTTAAAGGAGAGAATTACATTATGCTCAAGTTAGGAATTATCGGAACTCACATTATCACTGATCAAATGTTAGATGCCGCTAAGACTACTGGCAAGTATAAGCTGACGGCCGTTTATTCACGGACGATGGACCGGGCTAAGGAATACGGCCAACCATATGGCGCCACTGAATTCTACGACGACCTCGACAAGTTCTTCACTGAAGGGGACTTTGACGTGGTTTACGTTGCTTCACCAAACAGCCTCCACTACCAACAAGTCCGCAAGGCAATCGAAAACGATAAGTTCATCATCGTCGAGAAGCCATCGTTCGCTAATCCGGACGAATTCAGCGCCATTGAATCCCTCCTTGCTGCCCACCCGAAGGCCCGCTTAGTTGAAGCCGCCCGGCACATCCACACGCCACTTTACAAGAAGGCCGCCGAAAAAGTTGCCGAGATGAAGGAAAACCACTGCCAAGGGGCCACAATTACGGTGATGAAGTACTCATCCCGTTACGACAAGGTCTTAGCTGGTGATAAGCCATATCCAAACATCTTCACCCTCGACTTTGCCGGTGGGGCACTGATGGACCTGGGCGTTTACGCCGTCTACGGTGCGGTGACCCTCTTCGGTGAACCAAGCACGGTCGTATACTACCCAACCCTTGCGAAGACGGGTGTCGATGCCAAGGGAGTTGCCATCCTCGACTACGACAAGTTCTCCGTCACCCTGAACTTCGGTAAGACCGCTAACTCACACCTGCCATCAGAAGTTTACGGCTTAAAGGACACCCTGGTCTTCGACAGCATCTTCAACACCAAGAAGGTTGTCTACTACGATGCCGACAAGAATGCCCACCCGTTGGACGTCCCGGTTGAAGAAAATTCCATGACCGATGAAATGAACGACTTTGCCGACCTCTTCAACAATCCGGATGACCCGGCCGAAATGAAGAAGTACCAGCACTGGATGGATCTAGCCCGAACGGTTAACTCCGTCATGTACTCCCTCCGGCAATCAGCTAACTTAGTATTCCCAGCAGACAATGATCAAGAATAGGATGATAGTATTTGATCGAACAATTTAAGGAACATTTTGATAAGCTGTACAAGCAACCAACGGCAATCCAGTCGGCGGTTGAAAAGGCCCTCCAGACCGATAAATCCGTCCTGGGGATTGCCCCGACTGGTTCT
This sequence comes from Limosilactobacillus panis DSM 6035, assembly GCF_001435935.1. GTDB lineage: Bacteria > Bacillota > Bacilli > Lactobacillales > Lactobacillaceae > Limosilactobacillus > Limosilactobacillus panis. The sequence goes on along the minus strand of NZ_AZGM01000004.1, from coordinate 17,661 downwards.
GGTAAGACCCTGGCCTTCACCTTGCCGCTCTTACCCAAGGTGATGCCGGGCTCTGGTACCCAGATCCTGGTCCTTGCACCATCACAAGAACTGGCCCTCCAGACCGCCCGAGTGATGCGGGAGTGGGGGACCATTATCGGTGTTAAGGTTCAGTCCCTAACCGGGGGTGCTAACCTCCGCCGGCAGGTGATGCACCTGCACAAGCACCCCGATGTCGTCGTCGGGACGCCCGGCCGGGTCCTGCACATGCTGGATAACCACCACCTGAAGCTCGGCCACCTCCAAACACTGGTAATCGATGAGGCGGACGACCTCCTGCAAGACGACACCCTGGCGGTCGTTGAGGACATTGAGCGTGCGACCCCGCTGACCACCCAGCTGGCCTTCTTCTCGGCCACGATGTCCCCGGTTCTTAACCAGTTGAACGTGATGTTTGGCCGCGACATCGTGACCTTCGACGTCCGCGAGTCTGACCATTCACGCGGCCCCGTCCGCCACGTCTACCTCGCTGCCCGGACGAACGCCCAGAAGACGGCGACCCTCCGGCGCCTGGCCAGCATGAAGGACTTCCGGGCCCTGGTCTTCTTCAACAGCACCCGGACCCTCCACTATGCGGCCAGCCGGTTAAAGCACGAGCATGTTAACGTCGGCATCCTCGGTGGGCGCCAACGGCAAACTGAGCGGGAAAAGGCGATGCGGATGTTCCGTAAGCGCCAAATTAAGTTGCTCTTAACCACTGATCTGGCGGCCCGGGGGTTGGACATCCCGAAGCTGCCCGGGGTGGTGAACTTTGATTTGCCAACCGCCACCAATACCTACGTCCACCGGGCAGGGCGAACTGGCCGGCAGGGTGAACGGGGGATGGTCATTAACCTCGGGGATGACCATGATATCCGTGACCTGCGCAAGCTCGTCAAGGACCTCGACGTGGACATTAAGCACTTCTACATTAGTGAGGACCACCTGACTGACCAGAAGCCGGTTGCCGGTGAGCGGACGGTTCCTTACGTCAAGAAGGCTGACCACCGCCTGCAGAAGAAGCAACTGACGGGTGAGCCGCGGTTGAAGAAGTCGGTGGATAAGACTTTTGCAGGCTTTTCCAAGCCCAATAAGCACCGCCACAAAAAGAACCGCAAAAATAAGGGCATTCGTCTGAAGCACCGTCGCCAAAATTTAAAATAAAAAAGGACATTATTGCTTTACCTTCACCGAGGTAAATGCGATAATATTCTTTGCTTGGTCCCATAGCATAATTGGATAGTGCATCCGCCTCCTAAGCGGTCGATTCCGGTTCAAGCCCGGATGGGATCATCATTTTAATTAGCAGCCTGGCGAAGGAGTTCCCGGGTTGCTTTTATTTTACGGAAATATTAGGTGTACAATAATAATGAATTTTATCGAAAGGAGCGAGCTAAGTGCAACTACCGTATCGAATCATGTTCCTCTTCGGAACCCGGGCCGAAGCATTAAAATTGGCACCGGTAATCAAGTTGGTGCGGACTGATTTGGATACCTGGCAACCGCTGGTGGTAACGACCATGCAGCAAAGCCAGCAGGAGGTTCTCCAACAGACGTTGGACTACCTGAAGATCAAGTCAGACTTTGATCTGGCCCGGGAGGCCAACCAAACGGCCGACCCGGTTGAGGGACTGAGCTTCCTGTTGCACAATCTGAATAACGTCGTCAATGCTGGCCAGCCAGATATGCTCTTGGTAGTCGGGGATGCATCCACCAGCTTAGCTGCCAGCCTGGTGGGCTTCTATCACCGCCTACCAATTGGCCATATTGAAACGGGACTGCGGACCCATGATAAGCGGTTACCGTTTCCGGACGAGATGCATCGACGGTTGACTGACGACTTAGCCGACCTTTACTTTGCGCCGACAACCCACGCCCGTGATAACCTCCTGTTGGAACACCATCCGGCTAAACAGATTTACGTGACCGGGAACACGGTAATCGACATGGTAAAGCAGACCTTGGCTGGTAACGATAACACGGCAGCCTTGTTTCCGGAGATTCCAACGGACCACCACTTAATCATTCTGACGATGGAGCGCCCCGAATACTTTGGTGAACCGATGCGTCAGGTTTTCCACACGGTGCGTGATATTGTGGAGACCAATCCCGACGTTGAACTAATCTATCCGGTCTTTCCGGATCCGGAGGTCGTGGCGATGGCCGAAGAGGTTCTCGGTAAGCATGTCCGGATCCACCTGACCAAGCCGCTGAATCACTCGACCTTCCTGCGGCTGGCGGCCCGGGGAACATTGATTATTACCGATTCGGGAAGCATCCAGGAAGAAGCGCCCGCCTTGCACACCCCGGTCCTACTCCTGCGGGAAAAGACGGAGCGGCAGGAGGCAGTTGATGTGGGGGCCGTTAAGGTTGTTGGAACGGACCCGACCAGCATCCAGCAGGCGGTCTTTGAACTGCTCAATAACCACCGGAAGTACAAGCGTATGGCGGAAGCGGATAATCCCTTTGGCAATGGGCACGCCAGTGAAAAAATCTTACAGATTATTCAGAATTATCTAGCTCAGAAATAAAAATAAGGCTTAAGCAGGGGAGAATACCCCGGGCTTGGGCCTTGTTTACTTTGCAGGTTACTTGTTTTCAATTTTCTTATTATTGTTAAAGATGAGCCACTTCGAGAAGATATAGTTAGCGACAATAACGATGACGTTGTCGATGACCTTGACGATGAACTGGCCAAGTGGGTCCTTGAAACCGAGCACGGAGATTCCAACAAAGGTAATAACGATGTCGATGACTAAAGTCAGGGCCCGGTAAAAGAAAAAGCGGAAAATCTCAGCGATAAAGTCGCTAACAGTGGTGTAGTGGGAACCAAATACCCAGACCTTATTGGTGAAGTAGGCAACCAAAACAGACACAAACCAGGCGATGACTGTGGCAACTTCGTAATTCCAATGAATCCCGGAACTGAGGATCTGGAAGGTGGCCAGGTTGACAATCGTCGTCACCACACCCCAGAAGAGGTAGGCGACGATTGACTTGTACTTGTCCCACAGTTCTTTAAGCATTCAGTTCTTCCGCCTTTTTAACGAGTTCTGCCGTGAATTTGTCCAGCTTCTTGACGTCTTCACTGTCGGGGGCCAGGTTGATGTGGACGTTTTCGCTACCCTTAGTTGCCCCAGTGCCGTCGAAGACTTTGCCGAATTCGTCAACCGCCTTGCAGAAGTCGTCACCGTAGAAGGTGTCCCCGGAGCCAGCAACACCGTAAACCTTACCGTCCAGTTCTTCTTCTTGCAGGTCATCGAAAAAGTCCATCCCCTCGTCAGGCAGGGCCCCTTCGTCGTAGGTGTAAGGGCAGACAACACAGATATCGACGTCTTCGAAGTCCGCCGGGTCGGCTAAGGAGATTTCGGTGGTTTCAACATCGACGTCGTGGTCGTCTTCCAAGGATTCGGCGATCAGGTCGGCGACATCCTTGTTGTTACCAGTGATGGTTGCGTAAACTACGAGTGCTTTCATTATTTATATGCCTCCAAATTATTGATCTTTTTTAGTATAGCATGGTTTGGGTGTTTTAGCGGTGACAAGTGGTATACTAATAACGATAGAATGTCAAAAAGGAGATCCGAGAATGATTACATTAAAATCGCCACGTGAAATTGAAGCGATGGAAAAATCTGGTGCGGCCCTTGCCGGCATGCACCTCGGAATTCGCGAGTTTATTAAGCCCGGGATTTCCAGCTGGAAGATTGAAGAATTTGCCCGCAAGTACTTCAAGGCTGCCGGTGCCAAGGCCGAACAAATTGGCTTTGAAGGATACAAGTACGCTACCTGTGTCAGTGTTAACGACGAAATTTGCCACGGTTTCCCCCGCAAAAACCTTATGTTGAAGAAGGGGGATTTGGTTAAGGTCGATACCGTGGTCAGCGTGGATGGCTTCTTTAGTGACTCTTGCTGGTCCTACGCAGTGGGCGAAGTAAAGCCAGAAATCAAGAAGCTGATGGATGTTACCAAGAAAGCGCTCTTCATGGGAATTGACCAGTGTGTTCCCGGCAACCGGATTGGGGACATTGGCGCCGTTATCCAACACTACACCGAAGACGAAAATGGTTATGGTGATGTCCGGGAGTTTGTCGGGCACGGTATCCAACCAACGATGCACGAAGATCCCATGGTTCCGCACTACGGGGAACACGGTCAAGGCTTGCGCCTGAAGAAGGGCATGACCATCACTGTTGAACCAATGATTAATACCGGGACCTGGGAAGCCGACACCAGTGACCCAAGTGGCTGGTTAGCCAAGACGGCCGATGGTGGTTGGATCTGCCAATACGAACACACCTTAGTCGTTACCGACAAGGGACCAAAGATTCTGACTTCTCAAGACCCCGAAGCGGATGCTAAGTACATCTACGACGACAACTACGCCAAGTACCTGGACCACTACGGCAAGATTGCCCGGGAAGTTGCCGAACAATTTAAGTAATGATTTCAACCTCAGCTGTTGGCTGGGGTTTTTGTATTTTAAACCTTGTTTTAAACGCTATTACTCACTTAACGAAATAAAGTTAGTCAATAAATTTGCTTATAATAATTAAGTAAATATTATCAATTCTCATTATTATGTTACCAAATCTGCCTAAATTGTCATTTTGCACCGATAAATATGCAAGCCGTGTGAATGTATCTTTATACGCACAAAAGCTGAATAATCGCGTCATTTTGTATCATAAATGAATATTTTAGCGAAAATAATTGCATATTTTGATTAGAATTTGATTAAAAAGGCCTGCAAACTCTTCAAATATTCAAAAAGTGAACTATACTTATTTTATTAAATAATTTCTTAATTTTATTTAAGATTATGAGTATTTATGGAGGAATAGGATATTGGAAGAACAGAGTGGTAATAAAAAAATTATTACTACCTTTGGCTTGGTCACGATGATCATTACCGCTATCTTCGGTTTTGGTAATGTTTCAAACGCCTACTTACAAATGGGCTACGGTAGTATTATCTGGTACGCACTGGCGGGGATTTGTTTCTTCTTCCCATGCGGCTTAATGATGGCTGAATATGGTTCGACATTTAAGGATGCCAAAGGAGGGATCTACTCCTGGTTGGCGGGTTCCGTCGGTGAACGGATTGCCTTCATGGGGACCTTCGTTTGGTTGGCATCCTGGATCGTCTGGATGGTTTCGACAGCTTCACGGATTTGGATCACCTTCTCCGCACTGATTTTTGGTAAGGATACTACCCAACAGTGGCACGCTTTTGGACTGACTTCGACGCAGTTCATCGGGGTGTTAGGGATCATCATGATCCTGGTCGTTACCTTCCTGAGCTCGCGGGGGATGAACTCCATCGCCAAGGTTGGTTCACTTGGTGGAATCTTCACCATTGCCGTTAATATTATCTTCGTCGTTGTCAGCATCATCGTTTTAATCGCTGACAAGGGAGTCTTGAAGGAACCAATCCACGGTATTAGCTCCTTCATCACTTCACCCAACCCCCAATTCCAAAGCCCAATTGCCATTATTTCATTCGTGGCATACGCAATCTTCGCTTACGGGGGGATGGAATCACTGGGGTCCGTTACTGATAGTATGAAGAACCCAGAAAAGACCTTCCCACGGGGCCTGATCATTGCTAGTGTATTCACGATTGGGGCTTATGTCCTGATGATCTTCATGCTTGGTTGGTCCGTCAACTACCAGCACGACCTGACCAAGAGCAGTGTCAACCTGGGGAACGTAACCTACGTGGTCTTCAACTACTTAGGGATCACGATGGGGACCTCCCTTGGCTGGTCACACGCAGCAGCTTTGACCTTCGGGGTTGTGATGACCCGGATTGTTGCCTTGGCACAGACGCTAGGCTTCTTGGGCGCCCTCTTTATCTTGATGTACTCACCAATTAAGGCCTTCATCATTGGGTCTAACCCAGATTTGTGGCCAAAGAAGCTGACCAAGCTCAACAAGGCCGACATGCCGGCTAACGCCATGTGGCTGCAAGCAATTGTCGTTTGTGTTATCGTCTTCCTGGTTGCCTTTGGAGGATCGGCTGCCCAAAAGTTCTACCTGGTCTTGACTGATATGGCCAACGTTTCAACCTGTTTCCCATACATCTTCCTGATTGGAGCCTTCCCATTCTTTAAGGCCAAAAAGAACCTCGACCGGCCATTTGTAATCTTTAAGAACCGGTTCTGGACGAACGTCTTGGTTGTCTTTGTGGAACTGATCCTGGCTTGTGGGATCATCTTCACCTTCATGCAACCACTGCTGGAGAAAGATTACCAAACCGCCTTCTGGACACTCGCCGGACCAATCTTCTTTGCGATTGTGGCCCTGGTCTTCTACCAGATTGCGGCCAAGAAGCGGCGTGCTAATAAATAATTTATTAAATCAAAACGCGACTGACGTTCATTTTCGTTAGCCGCGTTTCTTTGTATTATCGTCCACTACCCATTATTATTTGCTATAATGTCCCTATACTATTAAAGGGAGAATACCATGAGTAAGGAACCGGGGAAATTTAAGAACTTCGTGCTGCTCTTGATGCGGCACTTCACCATGGCCCAGATATCGAGTTCGGCGGCCATGTTGGCCTACTATACCTTATTATCGATTTTCCCAGCCGTTCTGGTGATTGGAAACCTCCTACCAATGATGGGGCTGGATGCCAATACGGTCTTGGCCTACCTCCAATCAGCGGTTCCCACGTCAGTCTATGAGTTTATCCGGCCCCTGATTTTTGACTTCCTCCGCCGGGGGAGTGGGGGCTTACTGACGACTGGGGCCTTGATTGCTCTCTGGTCGACCAGTCAGGGGATTGCGGCCTTCCAGCGGTCAGTTAACCTGACCTATGGGGTGGCCCGCAACCAGAACCCGTTGATTAACCGGGTGGTTTCCTTTATCTGGATGATCGTTGTCCTCGCCGTTATTTTCATCATCGTCCTCCTTTACGGATTTGGTGAACAGGTCTTAAAGAGTATCCAGCCGTTTCTGCGCTTTAACCGGAGTTACATCTACCTATTTAGCTCACTGCGGTGGCCGGTTACCTTTGCGGTCCTCTTTTTAGCGTTGACCCTATTGTATTACTTCGTGCCCAACGCTAAGGTCCACCTCCACTATGCTGCGGCGGGGGCGCTTTTGGCCGCCCTTTTGTGGATGGGATTGTCCCGGCTCTTTTCCTACTACACGGTCTTCTTCCGTCACAGTGTGATTTCCTACAAGACGATTGGGGCCTTCATCGCGATGATGATCTGGCTGGACCTGTCCGGCTACGTCATAATGCTTGGGGCGGTGCTAAACGCTACTCTCCAGGAAGCTCACGAAGGGGTCCTGCGCGAACGGGAACACTTCTGGCAAATCATTGACCGCGAGGAACGGCGAAAACGCAAATAAAAATGGGCCCCAACGCGGGGAAATCCCGAACGTTGGCGCCCAACTTATCTTATAGGTGGTACCATGCTTTGCTAAGCAGCTGGTGCTTCTTTCTTTTCGTCGTTAAAGAGGACGGTGGAGACGGTATCGACGTACTTGGCGGCGATTGGCTTGGCGTAGATGTCCTCCTCGTCGCCCTTACTGAAGGCGTGGGCGTTAGCAATTTGGTCCATTGCCTGGCGGACGGCATCGGCGGAGAGGTTTTCACTAGCGTAGCTGAGCTTTAAGAGGTGCTTTTTACCAAGGTTGCCCTTGAAAGTTAAATTAAGAGTTCGCATTTGAGAAAGTTCCTTTCTTTAAGTTTATTCAGCGGTGATGAACTGGTCAGTAGTGATGATGTTAGTGGCGGTGCACTTTTCGCCGGTCAGGCTTTCGATGGCAGAGCCAACAATTGCCAGCTGTTCACCAGAGACATTTTGGGAGACGTTGTTGAAGAGGCGCTTGATGCCCTTGGGATGCTTATCTCCGACTAATGTTAACTGGACTTTGGCAGACTTAAATTGACGTTCCATACTCATGTTGAGCACTCCTTTATTGTGTTTTTCATAAGTAGTGGCCACTGCTTACACTTATATAAACGATTCAGAACAGAAAAAATGAAGGGTGAATCTTAAAAAATGGCGAAGATTTCTAAAATTGCGGCACAAAAGCGGCGCGGTCGCTATAATGTCTATGTAGATGGCAAGTACGCCTTCCCCGTGGCGGAGAGTGTCTTAGTGAAGTTCCGCTTAATGAAGGGGATGGAAGTTGATAAGGACCTTATTAAACGAGTGACGACTGCCGACCAGCAGGCTCAGGCGTACGCGAAGATTCTCGACTACCTGTCCTATCAGATGCGGAGCGAAAGCGAGGTCGTGAAAAAACTTCATGATCTGGAGACACCACCGGAGTTCGTGGACCCCATCATGGCCAAACTCCGGGAACGCCGCCTGGTTGATGACCACCAGTACGCGCTCTCGTATGTGCAGACAATGATGACTACCAGCCTGAAGGGTCCCGGTGTCATCCGCCAGCACCTCCGGTTGAAGAAGGTGGGGGAAAACGACATTGACGCCGCCCTGGCCAACTTCACCAGCGCTCAGCAGGTAGAAAACGCCAGTAAGCTCGCCAAGAAGCTATTCAAGCGGTACCGTAACCAACCAACCTTCCGTCAGGAGCAGAAGGTCCGGCAGGGGCTGATGACTAAGGGTTACTCCAGTGACCTATTTGACCAGATCAAGGACCAGGTTGAGCCCGCAGCGGACCCCGACCACCAGGCGGACCTCTTAGCCAGCCAGGCGGAGAAGGTGTGGCGCCGCTATCGTCGCTACACCGGACTGGACCGGGAGCGGCGGTTCAAGCAGGCAATGTACCGGAAGGGCTTTGACCTGGATGCCGTGCAGCACTGGCTGAGTGAAAACCAGGAGGGACTTTCCTAACGAAGGGAATACTGGTATTATAGGTAAGATATATTACTAAGGTTTAAAGAGAAAAGAAAATGAAGATTCATATTAATGAACAACAACTAAATCATCAGTATGGCTACCGTTTCATCAAACGGCTTTTTGACATTGTCGCTTCATCAATTGCGGTGGTTATTTTGAGCCCATTGTTCTTAATCATTGCAATCTGTATCAAGATTGATGATCCGAAAGGCCCCGTCTTTTACACTCAGATTCGGGTTGGCAAGGATGGCAAGCATTTCCGGATGTTCAAGTTTCGGTCAATGGTTAACAATGCTGACGAACTGTTGGCGAAGTTGCGGAGTAAGAATGAAGTTAACGGGGCAATGTTTAAAATGAAAAACGATCCACGCATCACACGAGTGGGTCGTTTTATTCGGAAATATAGCCTTGATGAGCTCCCCCAACTAGTCAACGTGGTCGGCGGATCGATGAGCATCGTTGGCCCCCGGCCGCCGCTGGTCGGTGAGGTCGCTGAATACACCGAGTATGATAAGCAGCGCCTGATGGTTAAGCCGGGTGCCACGGGAATGTGGCAGGTTGGTGGCAGAAATGACGTCGACTTTGACGAAATGGTTCGCCTTGACCTGACCTATATTCAGGAGCGGTCAATCTGGCTCGACCTGAAGATCATGTTTGAAACGGTAAAAGTAATGATTGTGCCAAATGGTGCGTACTAAGTAAGACAAGGAGAAACGAAAGTGGATGTGAAAGTACTTGTCGCAGCGCATAAGAACTATGCAATGCCCAAAGACAGCCTTTATTTACCCGTATTTGTGGGTAAGGAAATTCACCCGGATGTTAACCATACATTCCAGGGGGACAATACGGGCGACAATATTTCCGTCAAGAACCCGACTTATAATGAATTGACGGCCATTTACTGGGGCTGGAAGAACCTTGATTTAGATGCCATGGGACTTGTTCATTACCGACGGTACCTTAGTCTGAACCACCGTAAGTCCCTGGATGACGTTTTGTCGAAAAAGCAGGCAGAGGCCCTACTGGCAGATCATGACATCATTTTGCCCCCTAAGCGGCGTTACTACATTGAAAGCAATGAGTCGCACTACCTGCATGCCCACCACCATGAGCCATTTGAGGTGATGCGGCAGGTGATTAGGGAGCAGTACCCAGAATACCTGCCATCCTTCGAAAAGGTTGTGAAGCGGACCTGGGCGCACATGTTTAACATGTTCGTAATGAAGAAACAGCCGCTTAATGAATACTGCACGTGGATGTTTGCGGTCTTGGCAGAAGTGGAAAAGCGGACTGATATTAGCAACTATTCGGCATACGAGAAGCGAGTATACGGATTTCTGAGTGAGTTACTCTTGGATACCTGGCTGGATAAGAACACTCAGTATTCAACGGTTGAGGTGAAGTATGTCTTCATGGAACACACCAACTGGTTCAAAAAGGGCGGCAAGTTTATCTTACGCAAGATTACTGGCCATGCCTAAGAAAGTAGGGGGAATCTGAAGTGGCAAAGTTATCGATCGTCGTACCGTGCTACAACGAAGAGGAGACCGTCCCGTTGTTTTATCCAGCAGTGGAAAAAGTCGTTCAAAAGATGCCGGTTGAGGTTGAATATTGGTTTGTCAACGACGGTTCAGCTGACAATACACTGGCTGAAATGCGAAAGCTCCACGAAAAGGACCCGGAACGGGTGCACTACGTTTCCTTCTCCCGAAACTTTGGTAAGGAGGCCGGCCTTTATGCTGGATTGGAGGCAACGACTGGTGACTACGTGGTTGTGATGGACGTGGACCTTCAGGACCCACCGAAGTACCTGCCAGAGATGTATGACTATATCTCGTCTGGTGAATACGACTGCGTGGGGATGCGGCGGACCGACCGGAAAGGTGAGGCAAAGTTTAAATCCTTCTTAAGTGATCAGTTTTATAATGTAATCAACCGTATTTCTGATACTAAAATTGTATCGGGAGCACGTGACTACCGGATGATGACCCGGCAAATGATCGACGCGGTCCTTTCACTGAAGGAGTACAACCGGTTCTCTAAGGGAATCTTTAACTGGGTCGGTTTTAAAACTAAGTACCTGCCATATAAGAACGTGGAACGGGTTGCCGGAACAACCGATTGGTCGACCTGGAAACTGTTTAAGTATGCGATTGACGGAATTACCGACTTTTCCGAGGCCCCGTTGGCGATTGCAACTTGGATTGGGGGCTTTTCCGCCTTTATTGCTGTGATTGGCATCATTGTCGTAATCGTACGCCACCTTATTGCACCTGACGGTAGTGCGTTCGGGTGGGCCTCACTAGTATGTATTATGTTGTTCATCGGTGGTGTCCAGCTCTTCTGTTTAGGGATTGTTGGCCGTTATATTGGCAAAATTTATATGCAGACTAAGCACCGGCCAATTTATATCGTTAAGGAGAAAAAGTAATTATTATTCTGAACATTAGCTGTATAAAGGAAAGATTATGGGAAAAGAGATATTTAATAATAAAATAATAATCGGCGAAAGATTATATTACTGCACATTTATATATGCAATTATACTGACTTTCCTTTTGTCCAGTGACTATGTGCCATTAATTCCTGAAAAAGGAATTCACCGGCTTTTGTATATTGCGGTTGCGCTGCTAATTTTTAAGATTTATGCGCTTGATAAGTTCGAATTGAAAAGGGTTCTTTGTAAATCTGCTATCTTATTATTAGCTGTAATTAGTTGGCGCCTGGTAAGAAATATTAATATTCTCCTCTACATCAGCTTTATTATGGGAGCAGAGAATGTTAAGTTTCGTCAGATAATTAAACTATTCTTTGGAACGGTTTGTATTCTGCTAGTGGGGACAATTCTAATTTCGCAGGCTAATATTATTAAAGACTTTATATACGTTCGTGATAAATTCCATCGTCACTCTCTAGGAATTGGCTACCCGACCGATATGGCCGCATACGTTTTTTATCTATTGCTAGCATACTATTATCTAGCATTTAAACGACTAACTTGGCGAAGCTATATGTTAGTTGTGTTGTTAGATGTAATCGTTTACGAATTGACGCAAGCACGTAATTCATTTATCTTGATATTGTTGACGATTCCAGTTATTTATATTGCGCAGCGAGCGCAACAGAAATATTTAATTTCACGTGGAATTGCTTCATTTTATTGGGTAGTCGTTCCACTAACCGCGTATAGTACTCTTTTGTTATCGTGGTTGTATAAGAATAATAGTCGCGTTTTTAGAATCCTAGATCATACGTTATCTGGTCGTCTGAGCCTTTCTCATCAGGCATTACAAAAATACGGGATTTCTATACTTGGTCAGCATATTGTTGAAAATGGCTGGGGTGGATCTAAGGGACTTAAGAATTTCAATAAACCTGGGTTCTCTTATTTTTATATAGATTCATCGTATGTAAGATTGGCAATTATTTATGGCTTACTATTGGGAATCTTGATTGTAACTTTTATGACTATTATTGCCTATCGTTCGACCTTGCGTAAGGAGTATGTATTGGCAGCTATTATTATGTTAATTAGTCTTCACTGCGTTGTCGAACAACATTTGATGGATTTAAACTACAATCCATTTTTATTGGCATTATTTGCGTCATCAGCTATTAACAATATAAACTTCACTCAAAAAACAGGAGGAAAATCATGACAACAGGTAGCAGAGAAAAGGTATTTTTAAAGTATTTCTGCATTGTAGCGGTATTCTTTTTACTTGGTGGCGCTGGGATGTTTGGTTTGGCTAAGCATCGTCAGCATACCTTCTATACTGCCAAACGAGCAATGGTTATTTCGCACACTATTCACGAAGAGAAGAATTCAAATAACAGCTTCAATTCTACCGATCAGAAAATGATGGATACATATAGTAAGATTGTTGAAGATCCAATTATTGCTAAAACAGCGCGTAATTATCTGCCTACGCACTTAAGAAAAAAATATTCTGCAGAGAATTTAAGCAATCTTATTGACACTAAAGTTTCACAACAATCGCTGGTTTTAACAATTAGCGCGAAATCTTCGGATAAGCATACTGCAGTGGAAGTAGCTAATGTTATGGCAAAAGCTATGAAGAAAGATTTACCTTCTATCCAGCCTGGTGCGGGGAAAGTTCGTCTTTTATCTCCAGCCACAAACAGTAGTGCAGAGGAAGTAACAGTACCACATACTAAAAAATATGTTGCTGTTGGCTTGGCACTAGGTGGCATGGTAGGATTAATTATTTGTTTTGTTGATGAAACTTGGAGTCGACTAATTTAGTCTACTCTTAAAAGTGAGGAGAAAAATGCCTAAAGAAAAAACACTATTTTCAATCATAACGATAGTCAACAAAGAGGATGTCTATCAAGGATTTAAGGAAAGTCTTGAGAAGCAAGATGGTGTTAATTACGAATTGATAAAAGTTAATAATGACCATAATCAATTTACATCTGCACGAGCTGCATATAACAGTGCAATGAAAAAGGCGCACGGTGACTACTTTGTATTTACCCATCCTGATATGCGATTCTTAGATGACCACTCGCTCCGTGATGCGTTAGACCAAATCACTAAGCTTCAGGGCCTCGGTGTGGCAGGAGTATCGGGCTGTCCATCTGATGTGCATCATCATCGGTCAACACTTGTTACCTCGATTGTTCATGATAATCCACCTCATCGCTTTGGAACATTGATCGATAAAGTAACTGAGGTTCAAACAGTTGATGAATGTTTCTTTGTTATGAAGCGTTCTTTCTGTGAAGCTCACCCATTCTCAGATATAGATGGTTGGCATATGTATGCTGTAGAACAGTGCCTAGTGGCTCTTTTGAATGGAAAAAAGAATTACGTAGTACCTGCTAGAATGTGGCATTACTCTACTGGAAGCTCAGAAAATTGGCAATACGTTCAAACCGGTAGAGAGATTGCTAAACGGTACGGCAAGTACTTCCCAACAATTAGTACAACCATTACAACTTGGTTTACTAGAAATAAGTTAGGCTTACTTATTGAACCGCCATTGAAATTAGTAAAGCATCAGATCTGGCGTAAATTTAAATTGGCAAAGGATTAATTAGAATTTCTAACGCCATTTATGTTATTGAAGGAGAAATTATGTCTGACAAACAAAATTTATTTTCAATAATTACTATTGTAAATAAAGAAGATGTTTACCAAAAATTCAAGGACAATCTTGCTGAACAGAAGAAAGTAAACTATGAACTAATTAAGATAAACAATGGAAACAATCAGTTTTCATCAGCTCGTGAAGCCTATAATAAAGCTATTAAAAAGGCTAATGGTAATTATCTAGTCTTTTTGCATCCGGATATGCGCTTTCTTGATAAAAATGCTTTGCACGACATTTTTGACCAAATACTCAAGATTAAGGACTTTGGTGTAGTAGGTGTTGCGGGATGTCCATTTGAACTTTATCATCATAAGTCAGTTATTTTAACGACAATGGTTCAGGGTATTCCTTCTTATCACTTCGGAAAGCCTATTACGAAAGCAACAAAAATTCAAACATTGGATGAAAGTTTCTTTGTAATGAAAAAATCGTTTTGTGAAGCACATCCATTTTCTAATATTAAAGGATGGCATATGTACGCTGTCGAGCAATGTTTAGTTGCTCTGTTGAATGGGAAAAACAATTACGTTATTCCGGCTCGAGTATGGCACTATTCACCAGGAAATTCAGAAAACTGGCAATATGTTCAAACTGGTCGCGAGATTGTTCATCGCTATGGTAAGAACTTCTCATCAATCAATACGACGATGACCACATGGAATACTCGTAGCAAGTTGAATCTAATTTTCATACCACCGTTAAAGTTGATGAAACATAAGATTTGGCGTAAGTTTAATTTGTCTAGGAAATCATAATTTTGGTGGGGTACTTACGATGAAAAAAGTAGCTGCGGTTGTAGTTACCTATAATCGAAAAGAACTATTAAAAGAATGTATCACTGCATTACTTGCACAGACATATACTAACCTAGATGTGCTGATAGTTGATAATGCAAGTACTGATGGCACACGAGCATTAGTGACCGATATATTTGGCACAAAAGTTAAATATGTCAACACCGGTGCTAATTTGGGTGGTGCTGGTGGATTTCAGTTTGGTGTTAAGAAAGCTACTGAGTTAGATTATGATTACCTCTGGCTGATGGATGATGATTCCATTCCGACGCCAGCGGCTCTTGAAGAATTAATGAAAGCAGCTGAAAAATTAGGGAAATTTGGATTCCTTTCTAGTAAGGTACTTTGGAAGGATCAATCAATTTGTAAGATGAATATTCCCAAAGTATCGTTAAATCGCAAACTGAGTAATTTCAATGGTCAGCCTAAGCATATTATTATGGGAACTTTTGTCTCTTTTCTCATTCCTACTGAAGTTGTTAAAGAAGTTGGATTACCGATAAAAGAATTCTTTATTTGGGCTGATGATATTGAGTATTCAAGAAGGATTTCACGTAAGTACCCATCTTATTTTGTACCAGCAAGTGTCATAATTCATAAATGTAAGTCAAATAATGGTAGTAATATCGTTGATGACACGCCACAGCGATTCAATCGTTACCAATACGCATACCGTAACGAGGTATATGTATACCGTCGGGAAGGTCTTCCAGGATGGACACACCTACTGCTAAAGACCATGCTTCATACTGTAAAAGTAGTATGTAAGTCACCGAGTTATAAGGGGAAGCGATTATCCATTATTTGGAAATCAACACTAAGTGGGCTTAAATTTAATCCTTCAATTGAATTCATAGATTAAACAAAGGTTGAATGGGGTATTAAAAATATGAACGAAAAAATAGCAGTTTTACTCTCAACCTATAATGGTTATGACTACTTAGAGCAACAAGTAAATTCAATCTTGAAGCAGACTAACCATGACTGGCATCTTTACATTCGAGATGATGGATCAACTGATGAAACAGTATCTTTAATCCGTGAACTTACTAAACATCCACAAATTACGTTCCTAAATGAGAAAAAAATTGTGAATGTTGGGACCGTAAAGTCTTTTATGGACTTGCTTTCTAGAACTAATGCGGACTATTATATGTTTTCAGATCAAGATGATTATTGGTTACCTGATAAGATTCAAAAAACTCTTAATAAGATGCACGAAGTAGAGAAAACTAGTACCAACTTACCGATTTGCATTCATACAAATTTAAAGGTTACTGATGATAATTTGAAGCCTTATCGTCTATATAATGAAGGACCATCTTGGAATGATTTTCCACGAATTCTTTTTAATAACTGTGCTACTGGTTGCACGATGATGATTAATCAGCAACTTAAAGAGCTAGTTAAATTCAACCAGATAAACTATAAGATGGTTTTTATGCATGATTGGTGGTTAACTTTAATTGCTGCATGTTTTGGGAAGGTAGAATATATAGAGGAACCAACTATCCTTTATCGCCAGCATGGGTCAAACGTACTAGGGAGTCTTGACGGGAGTAAAGCAAGGAAGACTTTAAAC
Organism: Limosilactobacillus panis DSM 6035; assembly: GCF_001435935.1. Lineage (GTDB taxonomy): Bacteria > Bacillota > Bacilli > Lactobacillales > Lactobacillaceae > Limosilactobacillus > Limosilactobacillus panis. The sequence goes on along the minus strand of NZ_AZGM01000004.1, from coordinate 1,322 downwards.
CCCCTTAACCGGATTATTTTTTCAGATTATGATTGTAATGAATTCATAAAAGCACTAAAGATCATTACTGAGTTCAATCATGAGTATGGAAATGAAGTAAAGGGTATGAATAAAGAATACTTGCTTAGGTATTCAAAGCTATTAACAGATAGTGATTTAATTAATAACCTAAAACTAATTTGTCAGTTACCGCCAATGGAAACTTCGCGAAAAAAAACGCTACTTTACAGTGTGATAATGCTACGTTATGCAAAAAAAATAAGAAATAATTAATGTCACTAGGATTTATCCTGGTGACTTTTGGTATTGGAGTTTAATTATGAAATATGCTTCTGTAATCGTTACATTTAATCGAAAGAAAAAACTAGTAGGCGCCCTTCAATGTTTGTTAGAACAGACGGTAAGACCCCAAAGAATTTTTATAATTGATAACTGTTCGACTGATGGTACTCAAGACTTGCTAAAAAAAGAACATTTACTAGAGAACCCACTAATCAATTATCAAAGAATGGAAAAAAATTATGGTGGATCAGGTGGTTTTTACTATGGTATAAAAAAAGCAATGGATCATACCGATCAATTTGATTACCTCTCAATTTCTGATGATGATGCATTTTATGAGAAAGACTACTTTGAGTTAATTAGCAAAGCCGCCGATAAACATCCTGAATGTAAAGCATTTTGTGGAACAGTTTTATATGAAGACGGTACAATTCAAACTGACCATCGACGTAGAGTTGTTAATAGGAAATGGGTAAAAGAATTAGATATACCAATAAACGAGTATAAAGATAACTTTTATGTTGATACTTTTTCGTTTGTTGGCTGTGTAATCAGTAAAGATATTTTGAAGAAAATAGGTTTACCCAACAAAGACTACTTTATATACTTTGATGATACAGAGTATTCCTTACGTGTAGATGAATTGACTAAGATACTTAATGTTTCCAAAGCAAGAATTATTCATAAGACGCCACGAAAAGATACTACAATAGTTAATATTAGCTGGAAAAATTATTACGGGATTAGAAATCAGATATTGATGCGAAAGAAACATTCAGATTGGAAACTATTAACATTGTATCTTTTGTGGCATCAAATGAAATTTAATATTCATGTCTTAAAGTCTAACGAATATAAAGGTATCAGAAGGAAAGCATTATATGTATATAATCGAGGATTTAAAGATGGCCTGAAGGGAATTGACGGAAAAAATAAAGAATTTTTGCCTGGCAAAAAAATATAAATTAATTTTTAAATAAAGCCCCTGATTTATTCATAAAAATACACAAAATACCCATCAAACACATGTTTCACACGTT
>NZ_AZGM01000025.1 GCF_001435935.1 Limosilactobacillus panis DSM 6035 | reverse complement strand
CGACGCGATTTAAAACGTGGGTAACCGCCCCGATGTTTAAATAACATCTTAAAAGCTTGGGCGAGGTTGTGATTAACCACTAGAAAACTAGTTGAGTCACTAGCCCTAAGGAATGGGTATTCCTGCTTAAGTCTCTTCAGTAGATAATTCATCCCGTATTCATTGACAAAGTGACTACTGGGATTATTCTGATATCGCTCCTTCGCCATCGCCAACATTTGGTTCCAAACGAAGCGATTGTTAAACATCTGCCACAATTGTTCCCTTTGCTGAGCATTGGGATATAGGCGAAGTTTGATCCCCTTTATAATTTGTGCCATTTCACCACAATCTTTCATCATTGGCCAGTCGACAAAGCTAATTAATACCTGAACACTATTCTCTGTTAAG
>NZ_AZGM01000024.1 GCF_001435935.1 Limosilactobacillus panis DSM 6035 | reverse complement strand
CCTGAATTATTCATAGTTCATTAAAAGCCCGTCAGTTTTCGTATTTTTTCGAAAACTGACGTGTATGTCTTTATCTTTTGCTGAAATACGATGTTTATAAGTTCTAACTAGTGAGATTTTTCAACTAACTCAGAATTGCTTTGAACTTTTGGACACACTTGTCCCTTGGTTGTACAGATTTTTTTAATTTTGCCGGTTATTCAATAGCTTGGATACGCTGTAGAGCCTGGTAGAACAGCCGATGGTAAACGTGATGCGAGCTCAGCCGCAACTGAATGCGTCGGCCAGTATGCACAACACGTGCCGCAACTTTGAATAAACGGATCCGCAATGTGCTAACGCACAAGCCGGAATCATGTTTTGTCAGTGCTAGCTGCTTTAAAAAGTTGACAATATTGTAAGCCAGTACACTAACCATCATCCGGGCAGCATTGGCATTAAACGTTGAACTATCAGTCTTATCGAAAAAGAAACCTGTTTTAGCTTCTTTGATGTAATTTTCCATTTGGCCGCGTTTGTGATACAGTTTGAAGGCAGTTTCAGCCGTTAAATTAGTCAGATTAGTGACGATAAATTCATGTGAAAAGATTAGTTCACCAGCTGCTCGAGTTGATTTAATATAAATCTGCCGTGGCTTAGGCCACGATGCTGATTGATAGGTTTCAGAGCAGTAGTGAGTCTCTTCCTCTTGCCACTGGGTTTTATCACTGATCTTGACGAACTTTTCAGCTAGATTCTGCAATTTTCGATTGCGTTTGAGTCGAATAATGTAAAACACATCGTTGGCTTCACAGACATCATAAACTTCTGGCGTGGCGAAGCCACTATCGCCACGAACCAGAATGTCAGTCGTAGGCAGCTGAGTTTGATAATGCTTTAATAGTGGTGTTAAAAAAGCTTTTACATCTTTACTGGTGTAGGCATTTCCAGGACGCAAGACAGCTTTCAACAAGTTACCATCTTGATCAGTTGCCAATAATGGATGATATCCTTCAGTACCATAATGTGCGTTGTAGTTAGTGGCTTCCTGTTTGCCATAAGTGTCTGAGTGAGTCGAATCGATATCAATAATCGTGGTTGTCTGGTTGGTTAACAGTCGAGCCCGATCGATCAAGGCTTCATTTAAAGTCTGTAATGTGCTAACACTATCCTCATCAAAACGTTGCCAAAAACGTGATATTGTTGCTTGTGAAGCCAAAAACGGTTTATCCAATAATAATTTAAAAAGTGGTTCTTTTTCTAAAAAAGTTGCCGCAGAATCTGTGCTATAACCGGCAATAATCTGAAGAATTAACTGTTTTAAGATACTAGAATTACTGTGTTGACAATATCGTCGCTGGTCATTGAACCTCAATAGTTTATCGGCCAAGTTGGTGAACTGAAACTTTGCCATCAGTTCTACACACAATGTCAGCCCGCCATCGGAAGATAATTGACCACCCGTATGCGATACTAAAATATTTTTGTTGAAATTGAATGCCATTTCCTGTAAAGTCTTCAATGTAGAGTCCTCTTCTCTCATGTGGTTTTGTTTGGCAATTTAACTATACCAGAGCTGAGGCTCTTTTTGTGCACTTAAAAGGTGAAAATGCAAAATACCCATCAAACG
>NZ_AZGM01000150.1 GCF_001435935.1 Limosilactobacillus panis DSM 6035 | reverse complement strand
AAGGAAAATGGAGTTAAATGAAATCCGAAAATTTCATCTAACTCCATTAATTATTTTGGACTTATGTCACAGCCCCTTTTTTATAAAATGGGAATTATCGCAATCAAGCTAATCTTCAGAAGCTTCCATTGCCTCGAGAATTATCCGCAATTGGCTACATTCATCCCGTAATTTTTGCATTTTATCGCCACAAGTTGGCTGAATCGTAACCGTCTGCCCATCGCTGGCATCAGTTACGTTTTCTGACCGGCAAAGGCTTGCCAGTTGGTCCTCTGCCCGGCGCAAATCAGTTTCAATCTCATTCTTATTGCTCACTTTAAACACCCCTTGTAAATGGTAAATATTTAAAGCAATTTCAATAATTGCATACTGACAAGATATCATGAAACTGACCAAAAGTTAACCCCTGTGGTGATTACATCTTGGTTACTTTATGATGGTAAAATTCTAATTATTTCACTGTCCCCGCAAAACTAGGTGCAAAGTAAGGGCTCAAAGTATAAACCGATACGTTTGTTCACGGTTGGGCCGCCGCTGCGTACTGGTTGTTACCAGTATAAATTGCAACGTGGTAAGTACTACCGTGTTGGCCCCAGAAGAGGATGTCGCCTGGTTGGGCCTGGCTGACCGCATGCTGGTTAACACAACTTTCCAGTGCAACCGAATTATGTGGCAACTGTTTATTTTCAGCGTGAGCGTATACATAGTCCACAAACCCAGAACAATCCATCCCACTAAGTGAATTACCGCCCCAGACATATGGAACGCTGTTAGAGTTAGCGATCTTGACTGCTAAGCTGACAACAGAGCCAGACTGCAGGTCAGTCGTTGAAGTGGCCTGATTATTGGCAGCTGGTTGTTGTGCTGCTGCCTGACTGGCAGGCTGTTGGGGCTGACTAGAGTTAACAGGAGCGGCCGAAGCAGTTGACTGTGCAGCTGAGCTTGCTGAAGTAGCCTGACTTTGCCCTGCAACTGCTGATGAAGCAACCGGTGCCGGTTATTGGCTAACGGGAGCAGCACTAACTGGTTGTTGGCTTGGCTGAGCGGCTTGACTAGTAACCGTTTGACTAGCAATTGCTTGCGTCGTAACCGTATTCGCCACTGTTGCTGATTCATCACTAGCTGTTTGAGCTGCATTGGCAGCAGATGGCGCTGCTAGTTGCTGAACACGAGCAGAATTGTTCGGTGTCGCTGCTGCCAAGACTTCAGTCGTCTGCGCAGTTTCACTCCCCGCCATAGTTGCAGTGGATGCTGGCTGAACGTTAGTCTGGTTAGTGGTGTTAGCCGATGACTGAACACTAGCCTGGCTAGTGACTGCTTGGCTAACCTGACTAGTCGTACTTGTATTAGCCGCTTGTGACTGGGTTGATACAACCGGAGCTGCACTAACCGGACTAGTGGTTACCACTGTGGCGTTGTTAGTTACTGCTTGGTTAGCCCCGTTAACCGTCAATTGCTGACCAACATAAATATGTGGCGTTGTCAGATTATTCCAGGCAACGATTTGGTTGACACTCACATTGAAATGCTGGGCAATACTATTCAGCGTATCACCGTTGCTAACGGTGTAGGTTCCTACCTGTGGACGCGCCGCCGTTTGGGTAGTCTGGCCATCCGGTAAGGTTAGCTTTTGCCCCACCTGAATCAGGTCAACGGTATTGCTGATCTTCTTAATCGTGTTTGGGTTGGCCTGGTCAATTGACTGGACCGTCAGTTGGTGCTGTTGGGCAATCCCCCAAACAGTGTCACCTGGTTTAACTGTAATTTGACTTGCTGAGGCAAGCTGCGACGTAATTGCCAAGAAACCAAACGCACTCAAGGTTCCCGTTACGGCATGCCGTAAGTGGTGACTCTGGTAATGTTTCTTAGTCATACTGAATAAACACCTTCTCAAAAATTATACAACATCATAATAAACACAGCGCTCCGTCAAGAATGCGCTCTCATGCTCCTAATTTTACCATTATTTTTATAATTGGTATAGCGAACACCTGGTTGGTCGGAATGAAGGAAAGGGCTGTCCAGCACCGTTAAGGTAACCAGGCAGCCTAATTTCAAACTAATTTTTCTCCATAAAGGCGGTTAAACGTTCAATTGCCTGATCAATGCTTGAATCAGCGGCCGCGTAAGAAAGACGAACATGCCCTTCTCCGCCAGCACCAAAAGCACTGCCGGGAATTACACCGACCTTGGCCTCGTGTGCTAACCGACGCGCAAAGGCAAAGTCATCACTGCCAAATCTTTCAGGAACCTTTGCAAACAGGTAAAAGGCACCGTCTGGAACCGCAAAAGAGAAGCCCATCTTCTGCAAAGCACTTGCTAACTTATCCCGCCGCTTTTGATAGTGGGAACGAAAGGCAACTGGGTCTGCCGAACCGTTCGTCAAGGCCTCCAGAGCTGCAGCCTGGGCGGTATCGTTAGCCGCAGTAACCATAAAGGAATGCATCTTTGAAATCTGGTTGATAACATCGCCCGGTGCTGCGACGTAACCTAAGCGGTAGCCAGTCATCGCGTGCGATTTTGAAAGGCCATCGATCAGGATCGTCTGATCAGGCAGTAAACTGGCTAACGAGGTAAAGGGTTGGTCGTAAATCAGTTCACTGTATATCTCATCCACAATCGCAAGTAGGTGGTGCTTCTTGATAACCGCCACCAGTGCCGTTAGCTCCTCCTTGGAGTAGCAACGACCGGTAGGATTATTGGGGTAGTTGAGAATTACGGCCTTGACCGCAGCACCCCCCTTTTTAACTTCTGCTTCCAGGCGATCAGCCGTTAATAGGAAGTTATCGTTAACGGTATTTACCGAGACCGGTTCCGCCCCTGTCAAGGCAACACTGGGAAAGTAAAGCGAGAAGATTGGCGTCGGGATGATCACCTTATCGCCAGGGTTGAGCAAGGCAAATGTCGTAGCCGTGATTGCCTCCGTGGCCCCCACCGTCACGATCAGTTCTACAGCGGGATCATAGTTAACCTGGCGGGTCTGCTGCAGGTACTTACTAATTGCTTTTCGCAGGGCCATTGTTCCCCGACTGGCGGAATAATGGGAATCATTCTCCTCAATACTCCGTACCGCAGCTTGCTTGACATGGTCAGGAACATTAAAGTCCGGTTCGCCGAGGGTTAACTTGACGATCCCTGGAATCGCAGATATTTCGTCGTCAAAGGCCCGAATCTGTGCCGGTGGAAGGGCAGCAACCCGGTGGTTAACAATTGTTTTCATTTCACTTGGTAAGGTCGGCATCTTGTCACTTCCTATAAAATATTCTCTAGTCCGAATACTAACTCGCCAAGGTCCAGCACCTTTTCTAAGGCAACTTTGACCCCACTCATGAACGACTGGCGATCAAAAGAATCTTGCCGAATCGTTAGTGCTTCACCCGCACCCCCAAAGAGGACTTGTTCGTGGGCAACATAGCCTGGTAGGCGAACTGAGTGAATCTTAATTCCGTGGTAGTCACCACCGCGAACATTGTCCAGGGTGCTGACCTCATCGGGACTGCTCTCGTGTGCTGGCCGCACCTGGTCAATCAGCTTGGCGGTGCTCAGGGCCGTGCCCGATGGGGCGTCCTTCTTGTCGGCATGGTGCATCTCAATAATTTCAACATCCGGGAAGTACTGCGCAGCCTCCTTAGCAAACTTCATCAACAGGACCGCTGACATCCCAAAGTTAGGAGCAATCAGTCCCCCTTGGTGACGAGCGGCACTGGTCTTAATTAACTCATCCTCCTGGTCATCCGTCAACCCGGTGGTCCCCACGACCGGTGCAAAGCCGTGATCAATGGCAAACTTAACGTTGTCGTACACGACTGCTGGAATCGTAAAGTCAACCCAGATATCGGCAGCGCCCTCTGGAATCTCATCTAATGAGTGGTAGATTTTCACGTCCGGGCCAAGCTGGAACTTAGCGCGCTGGTCATCGGCCATGTGCGGGGCCAGGACGGCTGTCAATTCAACATCATCCATCCCGTTTACCAAGGCAACGGCTTTTTGGCCCATTGCTCCGGCAGCACCGGCAATTAAAACTTTTTTCATCTTATTATTCCCCCAAGTTCAATGGTAACTGCTTATTTAATAACTTATCGCTCGGCAAGTCGAGGGCTTTTGCCAGGGCCTTCTTCTCGTCATCGTTGAGTGGCAATATCGGTAAGCGGCAGCTTCCCGTGCTGAAGCCCTGAGCATTGAGGAGCGCCTTAACCGGTGATGGTGACGGGTACATGAACAGTGCCGCCATCTTTGGGGTAAGCCACCGTTGCAGCTTTCCAGCGGCCTGGTAATCACCCTTGTAGAGGGCGTCATACATTGCCCGCATCTGAGGAGCGTAGCTGTGGCTAGCAACCGAGATGACCCCGTTAGCCCCGAGAACACGGGCGGTCAAAGCCTGCGCATCTTCACCAGTGAAGACGGCAAAGTCCTTGTCGCATTCTTCAACAATTTCTTCAAGTTCCTCCAGGGAAGCACACTGTTTAACGGCTGCAATGTTTGGATGTGCAGAAAGTTTAATGATTGTTTCTGCCGCCATCTTAACCCCTGTTCGACCAGGGATGTTGTACATCACAATTGGCATCTTCACCTGGTCCGCAACCGCAATAAAGTGGGCAATCATCCCCCGCTGGTTAGGCTTATTGTATGGGGGAACAACTACCAGGGCATAGTCAATCCCCGGAATCTTTGCAACCTCATTGGTAAAGGCAATCGTTTCGGCGGTGTTGTTGCTCCCTGTCCCGGCAATTACCGGAACCCGACCACCAACGATTTTACCAAATTCTTGGTAAAGGTTGATTTTCTCATCATGACTTAGCGTCGGGGTCTCACCGGTGGTCCCACCGATTACAAAACCGTTACTCCCCTGGTCAATGAGGTAATTTGTTAACTTTTTCAAGCTTGCGAAGTCAATCTGCCCCTTATCATCGAAGGGGGTGACAATTGCTGTTAAGAGATCTGCATCTGCTAATTTCATTTTAATTCCTCCATTACTTTGCCATCCGCGCATTCATAAAGCCAATGATTGCATCAACGCCCCGTTTAATTGCCGCCTCATCGGGTGTTAAGGTCGCTGAGTGGAGCTGCGAATCATCATCGACGCCAAGCCAGAACATTGTTCCCGGAAACTTCGCCAACAGGAAGCCAAAGTCTTCGCCGGTCATTGCCGGCGCTGTTTCGATAAAGTTGACATCGGGGGCTTTTTGCATGTAGTCAATAAAGAACTTCGTTAACTGCGGGTTGTTTTCAACTGGCCAGTAGCCACCCTGGTTGAGTCCCAGCCTAACATCCATGTTAAAGGAGCGCCCGATTCCTTCACAGATATCCTGAAGGCGACCATCAATTTTTTCGATCATCTTCTGCGTTAGGCCGCGAATGGTTCCTTCTATCCGGGTATGGCCAGCGATTACATTGCGAATACTGCCCCCGCGAATTTTGCCCAGGGTAATAACGCCGCTATGAATGGGGTCAATACTCCGGGAAATAACCGTCTGCACCTGCATTATTAACGCCGCGGCCGCAACAACCGTATCATTGGCGTCTTGAGGGTAGGCTGCGTGCCCGCCCTTCCCTTTCAAATCAATGTTAACTTCTGTGGTCCCCGCAAATAGCGTTCCCATCCGGCAGCCAATTGCCCCGGCGGGAAGATCCGGATTGTCATGAAGGCCATAAAACTCGTCCGGGCGCCACTTACCGGAAAACAGCCCCGCTTCGTAAGCCCGCTTACCACCGTAATCACTCTCTTCTGCCGGTTGGAAGAAGAAGAGTAAATTGTCCTTGGGCTGGTTTTCGGCAAAGTAGTTTAGCACACCAAGGGCGACCGTCATGTGGATATCATGACCACAGGCGTGCATAACACCCGGGTGCTGGGACTTGAATGGTAGTCCCGTCTTTTCCTCCACCGGTAAAGCGTCAATGTCTGTCCGGTAACCAATTGTCCGTTGGGGGTTACTCCCCTGAACACGGACAAACAAGGCGGTCGGTAGTTCTGGCGTCTCCCGAATTTCGAGGAACTGTTGGTTAAAGCCCTTGATTACGGAAAGGAGGTACTCGTGGGTCTGGGTCTCATGAAGGGCCAACTCCGGAATCTGGTGGAGATGGCGACGGATTTGAATAAGTTGCTCGTTTGTTAGTGTCATAATTACAACTTCCTCAAGTCATCCTGCAGGGCCGTCTTGTCACTGGTCTGTTGGTCAACATTCTTAATAAACTTTGCTGGTACTCCGGCCACCATCGTGTGGGGAGCAACATCGTGGGTAACAATTGCTCCGGCCGCCACAACAGCACCTTCACCGACATGGACACCTTCAATTACAACGGCGTTGGCTCCAATTAAAACGTTGTCATCAATCCGCACCGGTTGGGCACTTGCTGGTTCAACCACACCTGCTAAGACGGTCCCTGCACCGATGTGGCAATGCTTACCAACGATGGCACGGCCACCGAGGACCGCTCCCATGTCGATCATCGAGTCGGCACCAATTTCCGCACCAATGTTGATGATTGCCCCCATCATGATGACGGCATTATCACCAATTAGGACCTTGTCACGAATGATTGCCCCTGGTTCAATCCTGGCGTTGATCTCCTTCAAATTGAGCAACGGTACAGCCGAATTACGGGCGTCATTTTCAATATGGTAGTCGGTAACCTTCTCCTTATTTTCTTCTAGGAAAGGCTTAACGTCGGCCCAGTCACCAAAGAGCGTGGCGGTCTGTTTTTCCGGAAATACCTGCAGGCTCTCTGGAAAGGCTAGTCCGTCAATGTCCCCCTTTAGAATGACCTTCACTGGAGTCTTCTTAGGAGCATTGCCAATGTAGTTAATGATTGCTTGTGCATCTAGTTTTGCCATTTTTTATTCCTCTTTCTTCCTATATTATAGATTAATTTTGCTCGTAAGGTTGGTCTAGGTGGGTCAGGTCCGCAAAAGTTTCCCGCTTAATAACCACTTGAGAATGACCGTTTTCCGCAAAAACCACGGCCGGTCGTGGGTTCCGATTGTAATTTGAGGCCATTGAATAACCGTAGGCACCCGTGTCCAGCATAGCCAAAACATCACCCGGTTTGGTCTTTGGTAAGGCTTGGTCCTGACACAGGATATCGCCCGATTCACAATACTTACCGGCTAAGCGAACGTGCTCAGTAAACGGTGCTTGTGGATCACTGACCAGAACCGTTTCGTACTTGGCCTGGTAGAGGGCTGGACGAATGTTATCACCCATCCCCCCATCAACTGTGACGTACGATTTTAGCCCTGGAAGGTCCTTCCGTGACCCCACCGTGTAAAGGTTATAACCGGCTGGCCCAACGATTGACCGGCCTGGTTCAATCCAGATTGCCGGCTTTCCCAAGTTAGTTGGCTGAACAGCCTTCTTAATCGCCTTGATGATAGCATCAACAAATTGCTCAGGACGAAGGGGCTGGTCATCCTTAACGTAGCGGATTCCAAAGCCACCGCCAACATTGATTACCTTTGCCTGGTAACCAAACTTCTTTTGCCAGTGGTCAGCAACCTCAACCAGCTTATTAGCCACCCCTTCAAAGCCCGCAACTTCAAAGATCTGCGAGCCAATATGGGCGTGCAGGCCAATCAGGTCCATCCGCGGGTTAGCCAGTACCTTTTGCAGGGCTTCATCTGCCTGTCCAGAAGCAAGGTCAAAACCAAACTTACTGTCAACCTGGCCGGTCTGAATGTACTTATTAGTGTGGGCAGAGATCCCAGGAGTGATCCGGATCATTACCTTTGTCTTTGCATCCAATTCGTTTAAGACCTGACTTAGGAGGTCAATTTCGTGGAAGTTGTCAATGACGATTACCCCCACGTGGTGCTTAACAGCCATTACCAGCTCATCATAAGACTTGTTATTGCCGTGAAAGCTGGCCCGTTCCATTGGGAAGCCGGCCTGGATAGCGGTATACATTTCACCACCAGAGACCACGTCGATGTAGGCACCCTCCTGGTTAACTACCTGGTACATTGCAACGGCGGCAAAGGCCTTGCTAGCGTAAGAAACCGCGTATGAAACATCGTTTTCTTCAAAGACCCGCTTAAAGGCTCGAATTTGTTGGCGAATCTGGCTAACGTCATAAACAACCAGGGGTGTCTGGTACTCATGAGCTAAGTCAATCGCGTCACAGCCCCCAATCAGCAGGTGCCCTGCCTCATTGAGTTGGTCAGCGGTAATCTGTTCATTCATAATCAATTCCTCCAATTCATGTTGCCGGGGAAGTCGACCAATAAAAAATCCACTGTTTGCGCAGAACAAACAGTGGACTAAGTTCCATTCTCATTTGTCGATAGCGCAACGCAGGCTGATATTCGTCCTGCGACAGTCCGTAGCTTATTCAACCACGCCCCAGTTAACCTGGCTCCTGTCAAGTCAAGCACTTCGGCAACCGCCCTGTTGAGGTAACCTCACTGCCCGACAGTGGCTCCATTACCCTACTTGTGTTGGCTGCACCTCTTCGATTTGTATTAAGCTTATAAAAAAATAATGAGAAAGTCAATAGGGATAATGAGGTCCGGAAAAGATCTCCTCATTTTCAGCATTTGGTAAAACGTTTAATCATCAACATCACAAAATTATTTTACTTGCATGTTTGGTGAAACATGTTAGAATTCGATTAAAATTGTTTACGGAAAATTAGCATTTTTGGCGTTTTCCAGAAGGAGTTCTTAAGAAATGAAAGTTGTAAAGTTTGGTGGCAGTTCACTCGCTGATGGCGAACACTTTGCCCAGGCAATTAATATCATCACTGCTGACCCCCAGCGCCGGGTCATCGTTACCTCAGCCCCCGGGAAGCGAAACAGTAAGGATACGAAAGTTACTGACCTTTTAATTCAGTATGCTAATGAAGTCCTAAACAACAAACCATACCAGCAAACGGTTGGCCAAATTATCAATTGCTACGTTGAAATTGCAAACTATTTTAACGTTCCCCCAAAAAAGTTGGCTCCCATCATTGACCGCCTGAAGGAGTTACCCAGCTGGCACTTTCCTAACCATAATTACCTGATGGCGACGTTCAAAGCCCATGGCGAACGATCAAATGCCGAATTGATGTCCCTAATCCTTCAGCAGCAGGGCTACGAAGCCCGCTTTGTTACCCCGACAGAGGCTGGTATCCGGGTTACGGGGACGCCAAATAACGCAACTGTAATGCCCGAAACCTATTCTCTATTGGACCACTTCTCGTTTAACGACAGCGAGCTCCTCGTTTTCCCTGGCTTTTATGGCATCACCCTGGCTGGTCACATTGCAACCTTCTCCCGGGGAGGTTCAGACATCACAGGCGCCATCCTTGCCCGGGGCCTGCACGCAACAATGTATGAAAACTTCACCGATGTTGACGCCATTTACGCAGCTAATCCGGCCGTAGTTGACCATCCACAAGCAATCACTAAGATGACCTACCGGGAAATGCGGGAATTGTCCTACGCGGGCTTCTCAGTCTTTCATGATGAGGCCCTAATCCCCGCTATCCAGGGTAATATTCCAATTAACGTTAAGAATACTCAGCACCCGGAAAAGCCCGGAACCTTAATTGTTCCCGATAAGGGCTTTCAGCCAGCGGACATTGTTACCGGGGTTGTCAGTGGCAAGCATTTTGCCGCGCTCTACCTGCATAAGTACCTCCTGAACAAGGAATCCGGATTTACCCTCCGGATCCTGAATATTCTCGCCCGGCACGATATTTCTTACGAGCACATGCCATCCGGGATTGACGATATAACCCTAATTCTGGACCGGAACCAGCTGGATGACGAATTGGTCGACGTTATTTGCAACGAAATTCAAGAAGAGATTAACCCCGACCAGTTGGAATGGATCGACAACTACGCAATTACGATGGTGGTTGGTGAGGGAATGCGTAACCGAACCGGTGTGATTAACGACATCTTGACGCCCCTAACGGAGGAAAACATCCCCGTCCCAATGATCAACCAGGGGGCATCCCGCATATCAATTATGATTGGTACCTACGATCGCGACGCTGATAAAGCTGTTCGGGCAATTTACCACCGCTTCTTTGCAAACTAGGAGGAGATTAACAAATGGCAAACTTAATAAAAGTCCACGGATCACAAAATAGTTTCTTCATCTTGGACCAAACCAAGCTAAAGACGGCATTAACTGATGACCAACTGCGCAAGCTCGCCCAGCACCTTACTAACCACCAAACGGGAGTCCTTGGCGGTGCTGACGGTCTCTTAGTCGTTAATAAACCGACCCGGCCCGGAGCACTTGCCCAAATGCGGGTAATCAATGCGGACGGCAGTGAAGCCTCAATGTGCGGTAATGGTCTGCGGACCGTTGCCCGCTACCTTGCAGAACGGGACCAAAAGGAGTCCTTTAAGGTGGATACCATGGACGCAAGTCTCCAGGTACGCCGTGAAAAGGACTTCGCTCCAGATGTACCGTCCTTCGCCGTGGAGATATCACCCGTTCGTTTTAACAAGGAAGCCCTCCCCTTTGACAATCTCGGTCACGATCGTCTTTTGGGAACCCCAGTACCGGAATTTGCTCCACAGTTGACCTTCTCCGCAATCGCAATTCCTAACCCCCACCTGATCTCATTCGTGAGTCAGGAAGTAATTGAGGGCCCGCTCCTCGGTGAATTAGGGCCCTACTTAAACGGTGACAACCCCTACTTCAGTGATGGCGTAAACGTCAACTTTGCCCATATCCTAGGTCCAAACCACCTCTTTGTTCGGACCTATGAACGGGGCGTCGGGTTCACCAATGCTTGCGGGACCGGGATGTCTGCCACTAGCTTAGCCTTTGTCCTTTTGCATGGTGACCAGGGAGCCTTCGATGAACCAATTACCGTTTACAATCCGGGCGGGATGGTCAAGACAGTTGTCCACTACCAGGATCGTCGTTACTGGGTCGAACTGGTCGGCAATGCCACCTTCACCCACCATATCAAGGTTGAAGAAGCAGACCTCCACCAGGCAAGTGTAAACGCGGAAAACTGTACGATTACAGCAACTGGTGAGCAAGTGGCCTATGAGCAATTCATTCGCCACTTGCCGAAGTTTAATCTGAGTCAACGAAACTAAAAAAGACGCGGAAATCAATTCCGCGTCTTTTTTAGTTTACCGGTTAAACAGCGTATCAATTGATTGGTGATTGTGAATGCGCACAATTGCTTCCTTCAACAGGTCCGCAACTGATAACTGGACCAATTTATCAAACTTCTTCTCCTCGGGAAGATGAATCGTGTCAGTCACGACTAACTTCTCAAGCTGCGAGTTCTGCAGAGTTTGAACCGCATTACCAGAAAGAACCGCGTGGGTAGCAACGCCGTAAACGTCCTTTGCCCCGAACTTCTTCAGTGCTTGAGCAGAAAGCTTCATTCGGACACCGGTATCGACAATGTCGTCAACAACCAGTGCGGTCTTACCCTTAACGTCACCAATGACGTACTCGGGAACCTCTTGAACTGTCTGTTCACGAACTTCATCGGCCCGGTTATCGATAATTGCAATCGGGGCCTTAATTCTTTCCGCAAACTTACGTGCAAAGCTGACACCAGCATGGTCGGGAGCAACAACAACGGTGTCATCGTTGATTAGCCCTTGCTTATTAAAGTAATTAGCAAACAAGCTCGTCGCCTGCAAGTGGTCGACCGGAATATCAAAGAATCCTTGCACCTGGGCAGCGTGAAGGTCAATTGTCACTAGCCGGTCAATTTTGTCCATCTCCAGCAGATTAGCAACCAACTTAGCCGTAATTGGCTCCCGGCTGCGTGCCTTACGGTCCTGACGAGCGTAGCCATAGTAAGGCATCACCACATTGATCTTGGCGGCACTTGCCCGGCGAAGGGCATCCACCATAATCAGTAGCTCCATGAGGTTGGTATTAACAGGATCGGATACGGACTGGATTACGTATACCTCACAGCCCCGCACACTTTCGTCAATCGTAATCTTGATTTCCCCATCAGCAAAGTGGTTATCAGAAGCCTTACTCAGAGGTAGACCAATTTTCTCAGCGATTGCTTCTGCCAGCGGGTAATTTGAATTTAATGCAAACAAACGGACATTTTGAGCATTCTTGATTTGCGTCATTATTGTACTCCCTTTAATTTTCTAGCTGTTTAAACCCTATTATCGCAACAAATGGTGGCGCAATCAAGCCTTAGTTTAAAGGTCCCCTGGTCGGATTCCGTCCATGCCAATCAGTGGGTCAATCGTGCCCTGCTCGATTAGCGCCGGTGTTAAGACCGTTTCGCCGCCAGTCGTGGGGGCAGACGGCGAAGGTGACTGAACATCCCCTGCGGTTGACTGTTTATCCCACTTTTCATTTAACCGTTGCAGCAGGGTCGTTTGGCGATTAGTACCAACATTGCGGACCGCCATTGCCATTGCCGAAGCCTCGCCCATCATGATTAGCTTGTCTGCGGCACGCGTAATTGCGGTATAAATCAGGTTCCGCTGTAACATCCGGCTGAACTGGCGCACTATCGGCAGCAAGACCATCTTAAACTGGCTCCCCTGCGACTTATGAATTGAAATTGCGTAAGCTAACTGTAGCTGGTTCCATTCCATCCGGGAGTATTTAACCTCGTTTCCGTCGAAATCAATCGTCATGCTCGTAGCCTTTTGCCCCTTTTCCGTGCCTTCAATGGCAACGATCTTACCGATGTCACCGTTAAAGACGTTGTTCTCTGGACTGTTGACCAGCTGTAAAACCTTATCGCCAACCCGGAAGGTCTGCCCCCGGTACTCAACCGATTGCTTGGACTGACTGGCGGAATTATAAACATCCTGGGCAAGCTCGTTAAGGTTATCTACACCGGACATTCCCCGATACATCGGGGCCAAGACCTGCACATCCGCTGATGAATAGCCCCGCTCCTCACTCTTTTCAATGATTTGTTCAACGACGTCCGGAACCTGACCCGCATGACAGGGAATGAACGACCGGTCCGCCTTCTTGGCCATCAGATCAGCGGGCAGGTGGCCTTCCTTAATTGCGTGGGCAAGTGGAATAATCGTCGAATCAGCCGCCTGACGGTGAATATCGACTAGTTCAATTTTAGGTAACTCGTCAAAGGACAGGAGGTCATGGAATACCTGTCCCGGGCCCACTGACGGTAGCTGGTCCTTATCACCCACCAGGACAACGTGCATGGCGGTTGGGACCGCCTGAATTAACGTTTTAAACAGGAGGGTGTCCACCATCGACATCTCGTCAACAATCAACAAAGACCCCTTCAAGTCCCGGGCACTAATGTCCGTTGGCATTTCCCGGCCATTCAACCCTAACAAACGGTGAATAGTGCTTGCCGGTAAGTCAGTCGTCTCACTCATCCGCTTAGCAGCACGGCCAGTCGGGGCGGCAAGCAGGATGGGAAAGGCCTTCCCCTTGTAATCGTTGACTTCCAAAGACAATTGGTGGACCTTAGCATAACATTCAACGATGGCCCGGATAATGGTCGTTTTCCCGGTCCCTGGTCCCCCCGTCAACAGCATGATTTTATTGTTGAGAGCGGTTTTTACTGCTTGAACCTGGACCCGGTCATACTTGATACCCGTTTCCTTCTCTGTTCGCTTCAGCGTTGCCATGATCGTCTCATCAGCAATCTGCTCCTCGTCCGTGCCCATCAGGCGTTGCAGGTGGTCGGCAATTTGGTACTCGGCCCGGTAGAGGCTGGTCGGGTACAGACGATCATCTTCATAGTTAATTTGGTGCTTCTTCTCCATCGCAACGATCTGATCCGCAACGGTATTACTGTCCGCAAAGCGACCATCACCATTAAGGAGCTGGAGGCTGTTAGCGAGGAGGGGCTTGATACTGGTGTAGGTATCCCCTGTGGCCATTGTGAGGTCATCTAAGGACTGGACAACCGCCGCGTTAATCCGGCGGGGGTCGTTACCAGCAATCCCTAACTTAGCGGCAACTTGGTCAGCGCGCTTGAAGCTAATACCATCAATATCCGCCGCGAGTTGGTAGGGATTTTCCTTAATCACCTGGAGGGCATCTTCACCGTAACGGTCGACAATGGAGGAAATCAGGTTACTTCCGAAGCCAAAGTCATTAAGGCCAATTATTACCTGGTCAAGTCCCTGGTTGGCCTGGAGGTTTTCTACCAGTGAATCACGGACAGTCTTACGAAGGTTTAGGGGGTCTAAGACATGGGGATCAGCAGTAATCTTATCGATGGCGTTAGTGCCTAGAGCATCAACCACCTTTTCGGCCGTCTTCTGACCAATACCTGGAAACTGCTTGCTGGCCAGGAATTCCACCAGGCCCCCACGACTGGTCGGCCGGTTGACATGGTATGATTGCGCCTGAAACTGCCAACCATAACGGGGATGTTCAACAAGTTGTCCCTCAAAACGATAAGTCTGGTCATCACTCAGGTCACCAAAGCTTCCCGTTACCGTGATCTCGTTTTCGTCCCAATCAAAGTTGGCGTCTTCCACCGAGACCGCCAACACCTTGTAAAAGGAATCCGGGCTGGTAAAAATCTCGGACTGAACCTGGCCAACAAAAAAAGACGGCTCCTGTGGCGTCTTAAATAAATCCATTTCCGTTGCCATTGAAGTCATCCTTTCCAGCACTATTTATTCTTTTTTGATTGTGTTTTTTGGAGCGTCTTTTCAATATCCGCTAACCGTTGTTCACTCTTTTGGTAATAAGTTGGGTTTAACTGCTTAGCCTGGGTTAAGTAATCGGTGTACGGTTCCCCCAGCACCATGGCTACCAGTCCCCGGTTAAACTGGGTATCCGCACGACCGGGGTGACGTTTCAAAATTGCGTCATAGTATTTCTTAGCCTCCGCAAATTCACCAAGGGCCAAGAGAGAATCACCAATGACCTGGTTGATTTCCGGATCCTGGGCCCGTAACTCATGAGCCGTTAAGCCGTATGCAACCGCCTGCTTATGCTGCCCCTTCTTCATGTAACTCTGGGCAAGCATCAAGTATGAGTCGGCCTTTAACTTGTCATCATCAATCTTATTGTAAAGCTTAATTGCCGCATTTGGTTTCCCCACTTCGTAGTAAAGGTTACCAAGTCCGTAGTTTAACAGGTTGATTGCTGACTGATCTTTTTTAGCCTCAAAAATTCCCAGGGCCTTCATAAACAGTTCTTCCGCCTGTTCATAGTCGTTTAGCCGGGTCAGTAAGGAACCAAGGTCATAGTAGTTGTTCACCTTTTCCGGATGTTCATCAATTGCTCGGATCAGCTTATGAACTAACTTTTCCGTTTCCCGCTTTTCACTTTGCTTTAACTCATTCTTCTCTGTCATTACTGCCACCCCTTATTAGATTGTATCAGTTGGATCGACCTTGGTCTTGTGTAGATAAGTTGTATCATTCCACTTCTCAAGTGTGAAGTGTTCGGCATCATCCGTCTTTAAAATAGTTGTTGAGGTATTACTCAACCCGCCCCGGTCCTTTAAATGCGGAAGGGGGGTCCCAATCAGGGCGTTTATCGTGGCGTTCAGTGCCGCCCCGTGTGAAACAATTAAGATATTGGCATCCGGATTAACACGGCAAAACTCTTTAACGGCTGAGCCCACCCGGTCAATCACCTGCTGGAAACTTTCACTACCCGTGACTTCTTCATTATAACGGTCAGGATGGTGGCGGAAATTGTTTAGTTCGTCTGGCCACTTCTTAGCAACGTCATCGAAGTGCTTTCCTTCCATTTTCCCCAGATTAAACTCCATCAGGCGGCTATCAATCGTTAACGGGATCGGTTGGTCAAGGTGGCTAACCAATTTTTGTGCTGTTACCCGTGCCCGCCGTAAAGGACTCGCATATGCATGAGCAAAGGACACTTTCTTTAGGGACTGGGCAAGCAGTTCGATTTCCTGGTAGCTTGTCTTTAAAAGTGGTGAATCGCCATGGGCTCCCTGGTAGCGGGACTGAAGATTCCATTCAGTTTTTCCATGTCGAATTAGATAAACTTTTGTCATTGTTAATCGCGGACCTTTTTTATATATTATCTTACCAAAAATATTATGAATGTTCACATTGATTGTGAAATATGTATAAGCAGGCAATAGGCATGCCCGCTTGATCAAATTCTATGTTAGTTAAACGTACTGTAACTGCCGTTCGTTATTGTATGCCCGGTCAATAATGGCGCTTCCCAGACACTCTTGGCCGTCATAGAAGACGACCGCTTGTCCCGGGGTGATTGCCCGCGCTGGGTCGTCAAATTCAACCGTCACATGCTGACCATCTTCAGCGATGTGGGCAGTTACCCCGACATCTTTTTGCCGGTAGCGGAACTTAGCCGTGCAGTGGAAGTCATGTCCATAATTGCTGACAACATCGTCAACCCAGTGGATGTCACTGGCTTCCAGATGGGTGGCATAGAGGTGCTCATTGTGGTAGCCCTGACCGACGTAGAGGATATTCTTCTTAATATCCTTGCCAATCACAAACCAAGTCTCGTTACTCTTCTTATTGCCACCCAGGCCGAGGCCCCGGCGTTGACCAATGGTGTAATACATTAATCCCATGTGGTGGCCAACAACTTGGCCATCAACGGTCTCCATATTTCCTGGCTGGGCGGGAATATACTGACTCAAGAACTCACGGAAATGGCCGTCTTCACCAATGAAGCAGATCCCGACGGAGTCCTTTTTATCCGCCGTGGCCAGGCCGGCTTCCTTGGCAATCTGACGAATCTCCGGCTTAGTGTAATTAGCCAGGGGAAACATCACCTTATCCAGTTGGTGGTAGTCCAGCTGACTTAAGAAGTAGGTCTGATCCTTATGCTGGTCCTTTGCCCGCATCAAGTGCATCCGCCCATCGGCATCCCGCTTTAAATCGGCATAGTGACCGGTAGCCACGTAATCTGCACCCAACTGGTTAGCATAGTCGATGAAGGCCTTGAACTTGATCTCCTTGTTGCAAATAACGTCTGGATTGGGCGTCCGTCCCTTTTTGTATTCTGCGATGAAGTACTTAAAGACCCGGTCCCAATATTCCTTCTCGAAGTTAACCGAGTAGTAAGGAATACCAATCTTGGCCGCTACCTTGGCGACGTCCTTATAGTCTTCAGTCGCGGTACAGACACCGTTTTCGTCCGTATCGTCCCAGTTCTTCATGAAGACGCCAACGACATCATAGCCTTGCCGCTTTAACAGCAGCGCGGTTACTGAAGAGTCGACCCCCCCACTCATCCCGACAACGACACGGGTATGACTGTGGTCAGTCATCATTAATCACCATCATTTCAAATAGATTCTGGAATAATCTACGATTGAAGGTCGCATGCATCCAGTATCGTACATTGTACCAAAGTCCTTTCGGGACTGCACCTATTTTTGCCCGTCACTTTTAAATACGTTTCTTTTGAGCATTTCATCTAAAATAAAGTGATACTGCTCAACAAATTCCGCTGACCGTTGGTGGTTAAAAATATTGATCTTCCGCGCTCCGTTACCGGTGACGGTTTCCATCTTGAACCCGGTCAGGTCAGCATTAATTAGAATCCGGAGCCGGGCGACGGGCTTAAAGGGGTTATCAGTATCAAGGCTCCCCTTGTACTCGAAGTTCCCCCGCTTGGTTTCTTCAAAGCCGAGGTCGATTAGCGCGTACCGTTTGACTTCCGGACTTAGCGAATAAGTAGTCTGGTCCCCCGGCACCTTAACTTTTTTAGCAAAATCCACTTTAATTTGCCCCCTTATCGAGCTTATTAAGCTTATCGACAATCTTGACAATTGCCGCAATCAACTTATCAATGTCTTCATCCGTGTTTAGCGCCCCAAAGCTAATCCGGATTGATTCACTAATCCGCGGGCTATCCGGGCCAAACATCGCCGTCAAGACATGGGAGGGTTCAATGCTCCCCGCGGTACATGCCGATCCACCAGAGACCGCAATGCCAGCTAAATCTAAGTCGGTCTGCATGACATAGGTTGAGATGCCCTTGAACCAGATGTTCAGGACGTGGTTTAGATTATCCGGACTGATTTGACCGTTCACCTCAAAGGGGATGTGGTTGTCCTTGAGCCCCTGCACAATCTTCTGTTTGAAGTGGTAATAGCGTGTCTGCCGGGCTTGCTTTTCATCTGCTGTATCAATTGCCACTGCCTTGGCAAAGGCCGCAATTGCGGGAACGTTTTCGGTCCCTGCACGACGCTTGGTTTCCTGGTCCCCACCCTTGATGAAACTTGGAAAGCTAATTCCCTCGCGGCGGTACAAGAAGCCCATCATCTTCGGCCCGTTTAACTTGTGGGCAGAGGTCGATAAGAGGTCAATATGATCCTTTTTTACGTCAATCGGCAACAAGCCGTAAGCCTGAACGGCATCGGTATGGAACCAGGCCTGGTGGTCCTTCAGAATTTCACCGATCTCGTGAATTGGCATCCGGCTACCAACCTCGTTATTCCCCATCATGATTGTAACGAGAATCGTGTCATCGCGGAGTGCCGCCTTAAAATCAGCCAGGGAAATATTACCGTGCTCATCGACGGGGAGGTAAGTTACCTCAAAGCCGTGTTGTTCAAGGAAATGTAGTGGCTTGAGAACCGCCTCGTGCTCAATGGCAGTGGTGATAATGTGCTTCCCCAATCTCTGTCGGGTGAAAGCGGTCTGGATGATGGCGGTATTGTCACTCTCCGTTCCGCCGCTGGTAAATACAATCTCGTTATCATCGGCATTAATACTCTGGGCGATTACGTGGCGACTGTTCTCCATTACTAGCTTAGCGTGCCGGCCGTAGGAGTATCCAGTTGACGCATTCCCCCATGATTCCTTCATCTGCCTGGTCATTTCATCAATGACTTCCGGAGTCATCGGCGTTGTTGCCGCATTATCGAGGTAAATTTCGTTCACGACCAACCTTCCTTTCACTGTGCAGCCCGGTCAGCAAACAACTGCAAAAGCATTTTGGCTGACCGCTTTCCGGCATCAATAATAAAGTCATCAAAGCTGACACCGGCATCCTCATCGCCAGTATCAGACATTGCCCGGACAACTACGTATGGGACATCGTGATCAGTGGCAACTTGACCGACTGCTGCTCCTTCCATTTCACTGGAGAGGGCATCAGGGAAGTAGGTAAGGATCTGGTCAATTGCCTTCTTGCTGGCAATAAACTGGTCGCCAGAAACAATCAATCCCTGTTTAACGTTCAAACCGGTCTTTTCACCCGCCCTCTTCAGTGCCTCCCCCCACTCTTTAGAGGCAATAAAACGGGGTTCCTTTCCCGGAAGCTGGCCGTACTTGTAGTCAAACGCCGTGGCGTCAACATCATGATAGGCAGTTGCCGTAGAGATAACAACATCCCCCACGTGAAGTCCCTGGCCAATTCCACCAGCGGAGCCTGAGTTAATCACCACGTCAGCTTGGCAGTCCGTAATCAGATGTTCAGTCGTAATTCCGGCCTCAACCTTACCAATTCCTGATTCTACCAGGACAACATCCTGACCGCTGATTTGTCCCATGAAGTAGTCCTTACCACCAATCTTTTTGGCAACACCACCAACCAACTGGGCCTTAAGTTCCTTGATCTCCTCTGGCATCGCACAGATAATTCCAAAACGCATTTTAAATAACTCCTTTACCCGACAAAAAATAAAACTAAATAGACAATAATGATTGCCACGATGAGGCCAACAATTGCAATGTTAAGCTTCCGCTTCAGGACAGCTGTTTTTTCTTCACGGTTTTGTCCCTCCTGGTCTTGCGCGTAGTGCTGGCGGGTTTGCCCTTCGCCTTCTTCTTCCTGTCCAGCAGCTCTTTTTTTGGCAAGCTGCTCACGGTACTGCTTTCGCGAAAGCTGCTCTTTAGGAAACGGCGGCTTTTGATTATCCATTGGCCCTCATTCCCTGCCAATAATAAATGGCCATAATTGTTTTTGCATCTTCAATCTCACCGGACGCAATCATTGCTTGTGCTTCATCCAAACTAACCTTTTTCACGACTAACTCTTCGTCTTGATCCTTGGGAAGGGCGTTGGTAACTGGTGATAAGTCAGTTGCCAAGTACAGGGTCATGTATTCGTCCATGCACCCAACTGAGGTATAAAAGCTAGAAAGCTTCTCTAGTTTACCGGCCTGAAGACGGGTTTCTTCGTTCAGTTCCCGTCTTGCAGCATGGTCCACACTTGCCTGGTCCCGGGAATCAACTTTTCCAGCCGGGATTTCCAAGGTGGTCTTAGCAATTGGGGCCCGCCACTGCTTTTCCAACAACATCTTATTATCATTAGTGATGGCCAGAATAGCCACGGCTGGAGCGTGGTGAACAATTTCCCGTTGGGCGATGTTGCCCTCAGGGGTCTTTACCTGTTGAACTTCAACATTAATCAGGTGGCCCTTAAATACCTCTTTGCTGCTAATCGGTTTTTCCGTAAAATTCATCGTATCCCTCCTAGCGAATTACTCTGACGTGGGCGGCTTGCGGGCCCTTATGTCCCTGAACAATCACCAGTGAAACATCTTCACCGGCCTGTAGGACCCGGCGCCTGGTGCCTTCAATACCACTGTAATGAACAAAGATCTCACCTTCGTGGGGTACGGTAATGAACCCCCACCCCTTTTGTTCGTCAAAACTTTTGACTTTTCCTTTAAGCATATTTTCACCTGCCAATAAAAATAGGAGTTGTGGAAATTTCCCGCAACCCCTATTAAAAATAAGTCTGATTGATATATCACTACTCAAGTAGCCTTGCGGGGTTAAGATACGAAAGGTTGCCCTTTTACATTATCTCTTCCCATTTTACACCGCAAGAAAATCAATGTCACCGTTTGGCGCCTTGAGCAAGAAATTATATCACTTTTTTTACTTTTCCAATCCGGTCTCCACCGTCTCCGGGAAGTTCGTCCGGACAATCTTAGCACACCGTGCACAAAGCATTGGGTAAGCATCATCGGTGCCCACGTCTTCCTTGACCATCCGACAACGTGCACAGGTTTCACCCGTTGCTGGTGAAACCTTAACAGCAACACCGTCTTCGTACTTGTCAGCATCCGCCGGTGCTTCGTCAAATGGGTGCAAGTGCAGGGCAGATACCCCAAGCAGGAGCGCAACGTTTTCGTTTAAGCTATCGACCAGCTTTTGTTGGTTGGCATCCAGGTAAAAATCAACCGCTGCTTCAAGGGACTTACCAATTTGCTTATCATTCCGGGCTTCTTCTAATCCCTTCAGAACGTGGGAACGGACCTCCATGAATTGCTCCCACTTGTCCAGGAGTTCAGTCTCATTAGCAAAAGTCCGGGCATCAGGGATCTCCGTCAGTTGAGCAAATTGTTCTGGCTCGTCCATGTATTCCCAAACCTCTTCAGTGGTGTGGGGAAGGATTGGCGTCAAAAGCTTAACCATCGTTAGTAAGATGTTGTAGGAGACCGTCTGCATTGACCGCCGTGCATGTGAATCAGCTGGCTCAATGTACAGAACGTCCTTTGCCAGGTTCATGTAGAAGGCAGAAAGATCATTGTTGACGAAGTTGATGAGTAGCTTGTAGGCATCCAGGAAGTCATACTCGTCAAAGTAGTCCCGCATTTTCTTCAAGAAGTGGTTCAGCTTGACCATCATGTACTGGTCGACACTGGCCATCTTCTCATAGGAGACTGTGTTTTCTGCTGGTTTAAAGTCACCCGTGTTGGCTAACAGGAAGCGGAAGGTATTCCGCAACTTCCGGTAAGCCTCGGAAATCTGCTGGAAGGTTCCCATTGAAACCCGGACATCGGCAGAGGTATCAGCAGACATTACCCACAGACGGATAATTTCGGCCCCCATCTGCTTGACGACCTTGTTCGGGTCAATAACATTCCCCATTGACTTTGACATCTTCTTACCCTTTTTATCAAGAGTAAAGCCTTGGGAAACAATGCCCTTATAAGGGGTCTTACCAGAGCAAACCACGCTGGTAATCAGACTAGAGTTGAACCAACCCCGGTACTGGTCAGAACCTTCCAGGTACAGGTCAGCAGGGTAGGTCAGATAGTCCCGTTCTGCCAGAACACCCTGGTGAGAAGAACCGGAATCGAACCAAACATCCATGATGTCCGTTTCCTTAGTAAACTTACCGTGTGGTGAATGTTCATTAGTGTAGCCATCTGGAAGCAAGTCCTTAGCATCCCGGTCAAACCAGACGTTGGAGCCATACTTGGCAAACAAGTCAGCAACGTGATTAATAGTCTCTTCTTCCATGATTGGCGTCCCATCTTCAGCGTAGAAGATTGGCAATGGAACACCCCAAACCCGTTGCCGGGAAATTACCCAGTCGCCACGATCCTTGATCATGTTTCTGAGACGAACCTTCCCCCAGGATGGCTTGTATTCAACATCTTCCAGGGCGTTCAGGATATCCTGACGCATCTTGTCAATGGAGACAAACCACTGGTCAGTGGCTCGGAAGATAATTGGCTTCTTGGTCCGCCAATCGAATGGGTAGGAGTGCTTCAAAGGTTCTTCAAGCAGGAGGGCACCGTTTTCTTCTAGCTTCTTCAAGGAAACATCGTCCGCATCCTGGTAGAAGACCCCGTCAAAATCGGCACCATTTTCCTTAGTCAGGACCCCTTGGTCATTGATTGGGGCAAAGATAGGCAGGTTGTGTTCCAAGCCAAAATGGTAGTCATCGTCACCATAGCCGGGAGCCGTGTGAACTAAGCCAGTACCGGCATCAGCAGTAACGTAGTTAGCCGTCCCTACCAAAATGTCACGGTCGAGGTAAGGGTGTTTGGTAACCATCCCGTCAAGGTCTGTTCCGGCGAGGTGTTTAACAACCGAATAGTCCTTCCAACCGAGCTTTTCGGCAACTCCTTCAAGCAATTCAGTGCCAATCACAAATTGCCGTTCATCATCAGCTGGCTTAACAACCGAATAATCGAACTTACCATTGACCGCCACGGCTTCAGAAGCGGGAACGGTCCATGGCGTCGTTGTCCAAACAACTAAGTAGGTATTGTCATCAAGGATACCCTTACCGTCCTTTACCTGCTCAGCAAAGAAGGCTGTCTTGGCAACAACGTCGTGGTATTCAACTTCGGCTTCCGCCAGTGCTGATTCTGAGGACCAAGACCAGTAAACAGGCTTTTTAGCTTGGTAGAGTAAACCCTTCTTGGCAAACTCACCGAAGACCCGAACTTGGGCAGCTTCAAATTCCTTATCAAGGGTCAAGTACGGGTGATCCCATTCGCCACTAACCCCAAGCCGCTTGAAGTCGGTCCGCTGCTTGTCGACCTGCTCTAAGGCGTACTTGCGACACAGGTCCCGGAATTCGGATGTGGACATCTTCTTGCGGTCGTAACCGGACTTAGTCAATTGGTGTTCGATTGGCAGCCCGTGAGTATCCCAACCAGGAACATAGGGTGCCCGAAAGCCCGTCATCGACTTGTAACGAACAATGAAGTCCTTGGAAATCTTGTTCATAGCGTGGCCAATGTGAATATTACCATTGGCGTACGGGGGGCCATCGTGAAGCACAAAGGTTGGCTTCCCCTCATTCAATTTTTGTCGTAATTGGTAAACTTTATTTTCTTCCCAAAGCTGCTCACGCTTAGCTTCGGTTACCGGCAACTTCCCCCGCATGGGGAACTTTGTCCGGCCAAGATTTAACGTGTCTTTAACCCGCATAACAACTACTCCTTTCTCTTACCCTAGTAAACCGAAATAAAAAAGCTCCATCCCTGAAGGGACGAAGCTATCGTGGTACCACCCATTTTTAAGGCCAAATTTGGGCCTCCTCTTGTCATTGATAACGGTCATGAGCCGGTCGCGCCTACTATTGTTGAGCACGACACTCAGAGACGATCAGGACTAAACGTCGACCATCAGTCTCACACCAAAAATACTGACTCGCTGGGGTCGGGTGGTAAAATCCACTTCTCTTCAACGTTTTATTTAAGTTTACTAGCTAATTTATCTCTAGTTCTTTTCCTCGTCACTGTCCGGGAAGACAACCACCGTTTCCCCTGAATCCGCGGGAACAACAGGCTGTTCACAAGCTGCTGGTTGTTCTGATGCTGTCGGCTCCGGGTTGGTTGGTGCAGATGACGCCGGCTCAACAGCTGGTTGGTCAGCAAAACTCTCATCTGCTGGGGATGCGGAACTAATTGCTGTTGATTCTACACTTTCCGATGAATTCTTGTCAAGGTCATTTCCAAACATCTTTTGAATTTCGTCGTATTGTTCCGGATTATCATCCGCGAGCAGTTTATCCCATTCATCACTCTTAACCACTTCCAGTTGTGATTCCAGCATAACCTGCAACCGTTGCCGGAAGATCCGGGTCTGCTTCTTCAAGTCGTTGGTTTCGGTCGTCAGTTTCCGGGCTTCTTCAGTTGTGTGGTCAATAACTTGGTTGGACTTTTCATTTGCTTCAGAAACAATATCAGTAGCCTGTTTCTGTGCTTCACGAACCATGATGTCCGCTTCCCGCTTGGCATTGCTCTTAACCTTGTCAGCCGCTTCCTGGGCCACCAGGATTGATTTATTAAGGGAGTCCTTCAGTTCACTAAAGTACTTCAGCTTCTCCTCATCCGCCTTAACGGTCTCTTTTAACGCATGATTTTCTTCGGTTAATTCTTGAACCGTTTGTGAAACCTCTTGAATGAAGTTCTTAACTTCTTCCTGGTTGAAGCCCCGCATTTTGGTTGAAAAGTTTTGTTTATTAATTTGTTCCACAGTTAAAGCCATTTTTATTTCCTCCAAATACTATGCATGCACAACTGATAGTTTGATTTTATCCTTACCCTTCCGTGTCTTGCCATCATCTTCATCCAGCCGTAAGCGGCCAGCATGGCGAACCGAGATTAGGTCATGAACAACGACTTGTTCATCCGGCCGGGTGACATCCTCCCAATTAAGCCGGACCATACCATGCTCAATTAATGTCTTCGCACGGTTACGAGAGTAATTAAAGCCGGCCGCAACAATACTGTCAAGGCGTAGGGAGGTTACGGTAGTCGCTACCGCTTCCCAATCTTCGACGGGAGTTAACACCGCGGCTGGATCATTTACTGAAAGCCACTTAACCTTTGCTCGGCCAACATGGTGCACACTTGTCCGTAGGTACTGGGCCATGGAAGTTGTCACGACAACTTGCCACCGTCCCTGGTCACCTAGGATATCACCAAACACGCTCCGTTCCATCCCTTCGCCAATTAAGGTTCCCATAATCTGCCGGTGGTGGAGTTCCACGAACTTAGTTGGGTAGTCGACCTCTAAGACTTGGAGGTCAAAGTCACTATCCTGGGGTTCGTAATATGGTGGATAAAATAGGAGTCGTTGCATTTCGGCACCTTTCCAACCACCATTACTAACCACTTTGACCTGGTCATCGTGACGGTTGGCCATTGTTTGTGCAATATAACGCTGTCGCGGGTTCAAAAAGGAAGTAAGAACCGGGCGGTACTGGACAATTGTCGTACTAATCCAGTCCGCGACTTGATCGATAAAAGGACCTTCGTTCGGTCGAAAATGTTGCTTAATGTTTTCTTCTGCCATTTTTCTAACCAAACATTCCTGCTAAAGCAGAAAGACCTGACTGCGCAAGGTAAAGGACAAAAATCGCCACGACCGGTGAAAAACTAATCCCGCCCAGTGGTGGGATAAAGTTAAACCAGCTCATGTACGGTTCAACCAGCCGGTCAATGATTTCACCCAGACGTGTCCCCCGCGCATTGGGGAACCATGAAAGGAGACACCAAATCACGATCACCCAAATATAAGCATCAATTAAGCTGTTCAAGACCCAAAAAATAAAGCCAAGCATGCTTTTTCTCCTTAATTATTAAAACTGTCTGTCTCTGCTTTTAAATTACTGGACAGATTTCCCGAAAGCTCAAAATTATTCGGGGCGCAAAGGAAAATTTCCTTACCAATGCGTTTCATTTCACCATTGATGGCGTATACTGCGCCGTTTAGAAAATCAACCATCCGGGCCGCCGCCTTGGTGTCCATCTGGGTAAAGTTGACAACGATTGCCCGCCCGGCTAGAAGCTGGGAAGCAATTTGTTTTACATCCGCATACATCCGTGGCTCGTACAGTGAAATCTGACTGATGTTCTGACTGCCCCGTTTGGCGCGACTTTCGTTAAAGGAAACAACCTTGTTATTTCCCTTTACTGGTGCAGCAGAGGCATCGTCATAATACTCTTCTTCGATTTCGTCATCGCCAAAAAGACTCTTAAGAAATTTTGCAGCCATTATTAGACCTCCTTCATAAATACTAAAAAGAGGTGTAATCTAACTCGCTTGTTAAACCACTCCCCCTTAGTTTTAACTATTTACGACGATTCTTAAAGAATGGTGGCGTCGATAAATTAGTGTCATCGTTATCATCGGAATTAGCCGTATCATCATTGAAGACATTAAATTCCGGCTTATCAACATGTGAAAATTGATTATCACTATTTTCCCGTTGGTCATCGGCAGTTGCCGTTGGGTCATTCCAACCATCAAACGGGTCACTGTTCTCCTCTTGGTCGCCATTATTCTGGTTGGCAGGCCGGTCAGTAGCGGGACGACTTGGCCGGTTGAGCGGTTGAGCCTGCTTAACTTGTGGCTGACTCTTCTTCGGCTTGTCAATACCAGTAGCAATGACCGTAACTCGTACTTCATCACCCATATTCTTGTCTAGAGACATACCAAAGGAAATATCCACGTTGGTACCAGCGGCCTGCTTGATCACATCAGAAGCTTCCTGAGCTTCGTACATGGCCATGTCTTCGCTACCAGTGATGTCCATTAAGACATGTTGCGCACCATCAATGGAAAGTTCCAGAAGTGGGGAAGAAATTGCCTTCTTAGTTGCCTCAGTGGCCCGGTTTTCGCCGGTAGAAGAACCAACACCCATCAAGGCTGCTCCTTGATTGGACATCAACGTCTTAATGTCGGCAAAGTCCAAATTAATGTACCCTGGAGTAACAATCAGGTCTGAAATCCCTTGGACACCCTGACGTAGAACATTGTCGGCTTCCTTAAATGCTTCCATCATCGGTGTTTTCTTATCAATCATTTCCAGCAGGCGGTTATTAGCGACAATGATCAAGGTATCGACGTTAGACTTCAGTTTTTCCAGTCCTTCAACCGCAAACTTGCCCCGCCGCGGCCCTTCAAAGGAGAATGGCCGGGTAACAACGCCGACGGTTAAGGCACCACTATCCTTGGCAAGCTTAGCGACAACCGGCGCTGCGCCAGTCCCGGTTCCACCACCCATACCAGCGGTGATGAAGACCATATCTGCACCTTCAAGGACCTTCTTAATTGCTTCTTCACTTTCTTGGGCTGCCTTTTCACCGACTTCTGGGTTAGAACCCGCACCAAGACCCTTGGTAAGCTTAGGTCCTAATTGAATCTTTGTGGAAGCCTTGGAACTATTAAGGGCCTGAAGGTCAGTATTGGCAACAATAAAGTCAACCCCCTGAACCTTTTCGGTAATCATCCGGTTAACGGCGTTTCCACCACCGCCACCGACACCAATGACCTTAATACGTGCCCCGGCAAATTCGTTTTCCATTGTGCTTGTATCGTTATCCATTTACTTCTCCTCCGTGACTTTAATCAAATAGGTTGTCAAACATACCTTTTAACCGGTTACCAAACGAATGCTTTTCCTTTTTGGGCGTTGACCGTTTTTCTTGCCGCGAATGGTTAGTCTCGCGTGCTGGTTGAGTCTGCTTGTTTGACCACTGGTGAACCATTTGACGCCCACCATCAGCAGACTTTTCGTCTTCTCGTGGGCTTTCTATTATATCAGGTTGTTGGATCGTCTGCTTAATGAGTTTATCAACATCTGATAGTTGGCTTTCGTACATGGCCAATGCCAAACCGGCAGCATAACCAGGGTGACGAATCCCCATCTGTTCAGGTGCATAAATCTTAATACGACCCGCAAAGTATTGCTGAGCCAACTCCTTGACGCCAGGCATCGCTGCACCGCCACCAATAATTGTGACTCCCCCAGGCAATTCTGGAGCATGAATGCTTTCCAGACGTTGGTGGATTCGTTCGAAGATCTGCCGCATCCGGGCTTCAATTACTTCGGCCAGATATTCCTCGGTAAATTGAACAGGTTCATTCTTGCCAACAACGTTAACATTGATTTCCGCTTCTTCATCGGCAAGCGTGTGATCAGCATAACCATGGTTAAGCTTCAACTGTTCAGCATTCTTTAATGAAGTATTCAACACCGTCGAAATATCTTTAGTAACGTACTGGCCACCTTCCGGATCAACAAAGGTATACTTCAACTGGTGATCATGAATGATGCTGGTGGTTGTCTGACCACCACCAAGGTCAATCACGACCGTGCCGAAGTCCTGCTCACCGTCATTAAGAAGGTTAAAATCCGTTGCAATTGGTTCAATAACAAAGTCTTTAATTTCATAACCAGCTCTTTGAACTGCCTTTTTAGTGTTATGAATAATGGTTTTAGGACCGGTATACAGCGTTGCTTTCATTTCCAGACGGACACTTACCATTCCCCGTGGATCTTTGATTCCACCGAAGCCATCAACAGAGAACTCGGTAGGAATCAGGTCTAAAACCGTCCGCTCTGGTGGAATGTTTTGCGTTAGGGTTTCTCTGGCAACATCATTGACATCACTGTTTACAATCTCGCGTGACTGTCCCTGTGATGCAATGGTAATCATTCCATGAACCTTTTGCATTTGTAAGTAGTTGGCTGGGAGACCAACAATAAGTTTTTTAATACTAAGATTGGATTTTTCCTCTGCTTTAGCAACCGCTTGTGAGATAGCATGGGCGGTCTTATCGATATCAACGATTACGCCATGGTTAAGTCCGATGGAAGGAGCAACACCCACCCCGACAACTTTTAATTGCCCTTTAACATTCTCGCATACTAATGCCTTAATCGAGGTGGTTCCAATATCCAATCCAACAAGCACTTCTGAATTATCCATCTGAACGGCACCTTCCTAAAACTATTAAATATACTCAATTAAAAATTTTGTATTTTAAATTATACCTAAATAAGATTTTACCACATATTATTCACTTCAAAAATGCTTTCCCCAATCTTTTCTAAAATCATTTGTCATGGGACCCGTAGCTATACGAGTAAGCACCTACTTGAAGGTCAACGACTCCGGGATCCTTCATCGTAGCCGCAATTCCAGGGTAATAGGCTAACTTCTTACCCACCGTTTTATAATCCGCGTATACGGTATTGCCGTCCCGCATGTAGATAACTAACCGCCGTGGCGAAATCTTAGTAGGACGGTACGCGATTGCTGAAATACCATTTCGAATTACTGGTTTGACTTTACCAATCTGCACTGCCGTCTTTCTTAACACTGTCCGGTTCTTACCGAATCCCTGGTATGTAATCTTACTCTTGTCACTCTTGGCCACCTGCAGCTGACCATTTGCTAAGACGTCATAGTCACGCTGCTTGATTTCAACCAGCCCAACAACCGGATTTTCCTGAACAGTAATTTTAACTGCCTGTGGCCCGGTGACGCGAACCCGGATGCTTTTAACTTGCGGGTTGTTCTTGTGAGCACTTTGGCTGAGGGCATTCCGGTCAGCGTAGACCCCCCAAATGTAACGTCCCGGGTGAATCTGGGTTGCTTTTTCAACCTGGCCGGCGCTTAACTCATTGTTACCCACCACCTGGATCTGTTTTATCTTACTTAGCGGCGAAATAACGTAAAGGGCGAGCAGGAGGCCCCCACCAAAGAGGCAAACCAGTTTGGCGACCCGTTCCCCACTTGTGAAATATCGGTACCACTTGATTTTGTGAGCCTTATGACCAATTCTTTCGCCACCCTTATGGGGATGGTCAGCTTGGGCACGACGCTTTTCCAGGGCCGTTAAACGTTGTGCGTATTGTTGGTGTTCTGGAATAAAATGAGATTTATCCAAGCCAACCTCCTCCTTACTACTTTTGGTGGTCATCAATCGCCTTATGCAAGACCTTGATCAGGTGGTCAGCAGCATCCGGCTTTCCTAGTTTCCGTGAAGCAGTTGCCATCTCTTTGCGCAAGTCAGCATTTTCCATAATCTTATCTGCCTGAACCATCAACGACCGGGCATCAAGGTTATCTTCCGTGATCATTACTGCAGCATTCTTCCGCACGAGGGCCTGGGCGTTTTTAACCTGGTGGTTCGCCGTAACGTAGGGACTTGGGATCAGGATAGTTGGTACACCAAGCGCGGTAACCTCCGCAATCGTGGTTGCCCCTGCCCGCGAAACAAGCGCCGCCACCTTGGGCATCTTCGCCGGCATGTCCTTGATATAAGGGACAACCTTAACGTTATCCGCAATTTGGATACCCTTCAGCTGTTCTTTAACCTGATCGTAGCGTTTTTGACCAGTGGCAAAGATAACCTGGTATTCCCGCTTATTGAACTGCGGAATCGCGTCAACAACGGTCTTATTAATCTTGGGTGCGCCCTGGCTTCCCCCAAAAATCATCAGGGTTGGGACGTCATCTTTAAGACCGTAGCTCGTCCAGGAGAACTGGCTATCTGTTTGCGAAACCACCTGTTGGGCTCGGGGGTTACCAACCATTGTTACCTTTTCTTGAGGAAACTGGCTCCGGGCCGCCTCAAAGGCGATTGCAATCTCGTCAACGTAACGACTCAGAAACTTATTAGTGACCCCGACAACACTGTTTTGTTCGTGAATAACCGTCGGGATATGGTGTTTGGCCGCCGCATATAGAACGGCCCCACTAACGTAGCCACCCGTTCCCAAAACAACGTCGGGTTTGAAATCCCGAATAATCGACTTAGCATGGTGGACCGACTTCAAGAAAAGGTAGACGGTCTTAAAGTTTTCTAGAGAGAGGGACCGCTTGAAACCTTGCATTTTCATCGTTTCCAACTTGATTCCCGCATCCGGAACAATCCTGTTTTCCAAACCGCGGGTCGTTCCCACGTACAGGACCTCGGTCCCCGGTTCAACCTGCTTAAGACGCTCAATTAATGCTAGAGCCGGGTAAATGTGGCCACCCGTTCCGCCTCCAGAAACTAGTAAACGCATTAGTTATTCTCCTTTCGTCCAGTCAGCTTTTCAACAGCTTCAATAAAGCGGTCCCCCCGCACCTCAAAGCTGGGGAACTGATCCCAGCTGGCGTTGGCTGGTGAAAGAAGGATTACGTCTCCCGGTTCACTAACCTTCCATGCTGCGGGCACCGCCGTAATAGCATTCTCACTCTCCAAGATTGTTGAAATGCCGGCTTGTTCAGCCGCGTCCTTCATCTTATCCTTGCACTGGCCAAAGACAATGATGGCCTTAACGTGCTTTTTAAAGTACGGTACAAGCCGTTCGAAGGTGTAACCCCGGTCTAAGCCACCGGCCAACAGGATTACCGGCTGTTTAAAGCCCTGTAAGGCAACCTCAGTAGCTTCAATGTCGGTGGACTTTGAATCATTGTAGAAGCGCCGCCCCTTGTAGTCGAGGACGTATTGAAGACGGTGACGGACCCCACTGAAGGTCGTGAGGACACTGACGATGTCTTCATTGGCGACCCCACTTAGCTTAGCAGCCGCAATTGCCGCCAGCGCGTTTTCGACGTTTTGGGGACCAATCAGGCGGATATCCTTTGCCGCCATAATTCGTTCACCCCGCCAGTAAATATCACCATTTTCTTCGTATGAACCCTCATGACTCTTGTCTTGCCGTGAGAATGGAACGATGGTTGCCTGACTGCGGCGGGCAATCTCTTGCCACTCATCCCGGTCCCAGTTCATGATCAAAAAGTCATCCTTGGTTTGGTTCCGGGTGATATTTAATTTAGCGTTGATGTAGTTTTCACGGGTCTTATGGTAGTCCAAGTGATTGGAAAAGATATTAGTAATAATCGCGATGTGGGGATGAATTGTCGGTGCCCCCAACAGTTGGAAGCTCGAGAGTTCCGTGACCAAGGTGTCATCAGGGCCCAGTTCTTCGGCAACCTTGCTGAAGGAAACCCCGATATTTCCGGCATACTTCACCGTATGGGTGGAACTTTTTGCTAGCATCAGTTGTGTTAAAGTCGTCGTCGTTGTCTTACCGTTACTCCCGGTAACACTTACCAGGTGGCCGTCAAAGATTTCCCAGCCTAACTCGGCTTCGGTGATGATTGGCGTCTTCTTCTCAACAAACTTGGCAACCAGGGGATTATCATACGGAATACCCGGGTTTTTTACCACCACATCAAAGCCCTGATCAGCCAGAGACAAGGGGTTACTTCCGGTGATGACGGTAATACCGTCCGCTTTTAAATCGGCAACCACCCGTGGATCCTTCGGCGTCTTCATATCGTTTGCCGTTACTTGGGCACCGAGCTTAACAAGCAGGTGGGCAGCGTTTAATCCACTAATTCCAAAACCGATCACGAGGGCCTTTTTCCCTTGATAATCTTCAATCTCTTTCATCGTAACTCATTCTCCCGTTTTAAATTTAACCAACTAACAAAATCGTGCTGACAGCAATAACTGCCCCAATTAATCCAACAATCCAAAAGACAATATCAATCTTCCATTCACTCCACCCACACATTTCAAAATGGTGGTGAATTGGGCTCATCTTGAAGATCCGCTTACCAGTTAGCTTAAAGGAAGCTACCTGGAGGATCACACTAGCCGTTTCACAAACATAAACAATTCCAATGACCAGCAGCGACCATTCATGGTGTAAGAGCAGGGAAACGGCCGCTAAAGAAGCACCAATTGCTAATGATCCCATATCACCCATGAAGATCTTGGCCGGCTTGTGGTTGTAAGGGAAGAAACCTAGCATGGTCCCTATCATTGCCAAACAGAAGAGGGCAATTTCTGGATAGCCCGGTTGGTTCAAGTTAACCAGGGCAATTACCAGGTAAGCTAAGAACGAAATGATTGATAGGCCACTGACCAAGCCATCCAACCCATCAGTCAGGTTAACGGCGTTAGAGAAGCCGACAATCCAGAAGATGATGAAAAGGCCGTACAGCCAGCCGTATTGGTTAGTTCCGAAGCCCATTTGAAAGCCTTCGTGCTGGTAAATCACGGTAAACACCATCGCCGCAATTACCTGACAGAGGGCCTTTTGCCATGCTTTAAACCCTTCATTTTGGTGGTGGAAGATCTTAATACTATCGTCCCACATCCCAATCAGGCCGTAGACAACAAGAATCAACAGAAGGGCCCAGAGGGTATTGTCAATTAGCCCCCGCCAGGCAGCCACCCAGAGGATCGTAATTACTGCCGAGATGATAAATAGAAAGCCCCCCATTGTCGGCGTTCCCGCCTTCTTGGCGTGCCAAGTTGGGCCCTCTTTTCTAATCTGTTGGCCCTCCTTCTTGGCCCGGAAATACCGAATCAACGACGGCATTAGTAAAAAAGTAATTAGAAACGCACTGATAAGCGTTAAAACACCACTTAATAGATTCATATTGTCCTCCTATTACTGTCTATTTTGGTACTCAACAATAAGGGTCTGGTGACCATTAACCTTGCTGTTGGCTTTAATACTTTGTTTACTTACGTAGCCACTACCGTGTTCAACCAGCTTGATATCCAATTCGTTAGCTAGTTGTTGGACGTCGGCCGCACTCCAGCCACTTATGTCAGGCATATGGTACTTGCCACCCGTATTAAGAATTACGCGCTGGTTTTTAAGAAGCTGTTTGCCCGGTGCGGTTGACTGGTGGTGAACCTTCTTGCCATCACCAATTACCACTGGCTGAACATGCAGCTTGTTCAAGCGGTCAGAAGCAGCAGTTGGTGTTTGGCCAACCACGTTGACCATCTTAATGACACTGGTATTTGCCCCCTGCTTATCTTCGAGCAGGCTCTTCATTACCGGCTTGAAGATCGACGCCATCTGCTTCGTTGCCGGTTGGCTCAGGTTCTTTGGTTGCCGTAATGTGATGTACATTACGTAACGCGGGTGCTTTGCGGGCGCCATCCCCGCAAACGAGTAAAGATAGTTGGTATCACCATTGCTGTAACCGTTGGCACCCCCAATTTGAGCAGTCCCGGTCTTACCAGCGATGCGGTGACCCTTTAACTGGAAGTCATGGCCTAAGCCCTTTTGATCATAGACAACGCCCTCCATGTAGCCGCGCACTTGCTTGGCCGTTGACGCCTTGATAGGGTGACCAACAACCACCGGTTTAACGCGCTTAACAACCTTACCGTCGGCGTTAACGATTTTCTTGACGATGTACGGCCGCATCATCTTACCATTGTTGCTGACCGCGCTAAACGCCTGCAGCATTTGCATCTGGTTGACCGTAATCCCCTGACCAAAGGCGGTGTTCGCCTGTTCCAGGATCCCTTTGAACTGGGTAAAGCCGGAAACCTCATTGCCCATACCAAGCACGTTAACCCGCTTGAGGAGGCCAAAGCGCCGGATATACTTCATCCATGTCTTTGCTCCCATATTTTGTTCAATGTGGGCAAAACCAACGTTACTGGACATGTCGAAGGCGTCCTTAAAGGAAATCATCCCCCAGCCACCAGAGGACCAGTCGACAATTTTTCCACCACCCATTGCCCAGGTTCCGGAATTAAAGGTGGCGTTCGGATCAAAGTGTCCCGAGTCAATTGCCGCGCTTAAAGCCAGGATCTTCATTGTCGAACCGGGTTCATAGGCGTCCTGGACAAACATGTTCCGCCATACCGGATTCTTCGAGCGGAGAGTTGGCCGTTGGGTTGCGGCAACAATTCTCCCCGTCTTGGCATCCATCACAATTGCGGTGACAGCGTTCGGGTTAGCGGTCTTATATACGTTGTTGACCTTGCTCTCCAGCAGGTGCTGGGTCTGGGCATCAATGGTGGTATAAATGTCGTCACCATTAACGGCTTCCCGGGTAACCCCTTTCGAGTTAGCCAGCCGGTAACCGTAAATATCCCGCTTATCTTGCCGCATCCCGTTTTTACCAGTCAGTTCCTTGTTAAAGTAACCTTCAAGACCGAGCTGACCAGAAAGGGTCGTCTGCCCGGTCTGAGTATTGACCTTAGGGCCCGCCATCCCAATAATTTGGGAGGCAAATTCCCCTTCTGGATATTGACGGGCGGGGGTCGCTACAAAGTTAATTCCCGGCAAGTGTTCCTGCTTGATCTTTTCCATTGTCGCCACTGATAAATTATTGCCGGCCGAGCCAAACTCAACCTGGTAGGGCTGATTTTTAGCATCCAGGTGTTTCTTAATTTGTTTAGGCGTCATGTTTAAGTACTTGGCTAACACCCTGGCCGTCTTGGCCTTGTTCGTAACGTAAAGTGGTTTCCCCTTTGAAGACCGCTGGTTATGGTCCAAGACCGCATAGATTGTGTATTTGCTGGTATCCGTTGCAATGGTGGTCCCCTTGCTGTCGTAAATATTGCCCCGTTTGGCCTGGATTATTTGCCGCTGGGTGTAGATCTGTTCTGCTTGCGATTTCAGATTAACGTGCTGGACATCTTTATTAATCGCAATGTAAGCAAAACGAACGAAAAATAAGGAAAATAATCCAATCGTGATTAGGAAAAGCCATTTCCCAAAGTTCCCCTGATTGCTATTATTTTTCTTATTTCTCGTTCGCTGTGGCTCTTTATTCATTATCTATTAATGTTCCTTACGTTTGAATTTTTATCAGATAAACCGTACTTGTGAGCGGCCCGCTTTAAGCTGGCCTGACTAGTTAAAGCAGCAATTTCTTGACGGTCACTCGAATTACTGTTTTTTACTCGCGAAACACGGGCCTGCAGGTCCTGCAGGTCGTGCTGACGATTATTAATAGAAATTTTAGTTGAAAGTAAGGTAATTATCAACAGCAGGCTAATGGCACCACCCACAACCATCAGGGCCCGCTCTAACCGGTTCCACCCTTTCGGCTGCTGCCGTGCCAACGGTGTTTGCTTAACCTGCTTAACCTGTTGACTTTCGTATTTTCGTGCTGCATTCGAAACCATTGTATCCACTGTCCTTAATCTTTAATTTTTTCAATAATGCGCAACTTGGCACTGTGTGCTCGATGATTATTAGCTAACTCCTGCGCACTAGGTAGAATTGGCTTCTTATTAACTAGTTTGAATTTTGGCGTCATCCCGGCTGGAATGACCGGAAGCCCCTGCGGAAGGTCAGCAGCTAAAGACGATTTTTCCCGAAACATTGTCTTCACCAGCCGGTCTTCTAGTGACTGGAAAGTGATTACGCTGATCCGGCCCCCAACATTCAAAAGGTCAAAGGCTTGCTCAAGTGACTCCTCCAATGCACCGAGTTCATCATTGACCGCAATCCGAATCGCCTGGAAACTTTTCTTTGCGGGATGCCCGCCGTGACGCCGCGCTGCCGCTGGAATTCCTTCTTTAATGACGTCAACCAGTTCAAAGGTCGTCCGAATCGGCTGATGACTGCGTCGCTGTTCAATTTTACGGGCAATCTGCTTGGCAAAGCGCTCTTCACCGTACCGGTAAAGAATACGAACCAGTTTTTCGTACGGCCAATCATTCACCACTTCCATTGCCGACAGTTCCTGGTCCTGGTTCATCCGCATGTCCAGGGGGGCATCTAGCTTATAGCTAAATCCCCGCTGGGCATCATCAAACTGAGGTGAAGACACACCTAGGTCATATAAAACCCCATCAACCGCGGCGACTCCTTGCTTAGCCATTTTCCTCTTCAGGTTGCGGAAATTATCCTCAACTAAGGTTAGCTTTCCCGCACTAATCTGGTCGGCAAGTGCGGCCTTGTTGTAATCAATGGCGGTCCTGTCCTGGTCAAACGAAAAAAGGTGGCCAGAATCGAGTTGCTTTAAGATTGCACTGGTATGGCCGCCCCCACCGAGAGTCGCATCAACATACTTTCCGGCGGGGTTAATATCTAAACCAGCAA
Source organism: Limosilactobacillus panis DSM 6035 (assembly GCF_001435935.1). Lineage (GTDB taxonomy): Bacteria > Bacillota > Bacilli > Lactobacillales > Lactobacillaceae > Limosilactobacillus > Limosilactobacillus panis. The sequence goes on along the minus strand of NZ_AZGM01000150.1, from coordinate 12,863 downwards.
CGGCCTCTTTTAGCAGAACCGTTATATGTTTAAACTCGGCCATTCAAATCCACCTCATCTTAAAAATCAATCTCTAAGTCCTCAGCAATTTCATCAAAGTTTGCGGCCGTATCGCCAGAGTAACTCTGCCACCGATCCGCACTCCAAATTTCAAAGCGGTTTGATACCCCAATGATCACGCAATCCTTTGTCAGGTCGGCATGTTTGCGAAGTACTGGTGGGATATTCACCCGTCCTTGCTTATCAAGGACACATTCAGTTGCTGCCGAATAAAGGAAGCGGACAAACGCCCGCGCGTCCCGCTTCGTTAGTGGGAGCGTCTTTAATTTGGCCTCTAAACTTTGCCATTCAGTTTGAGGGTAACCAAAAAGGCACCCGTCAAGTCCCCTGGTGATGACAAACGGTGTCCCTAGTTGATCACGAAATTTAGCGGGGATAATCAAGCGCCCTTTTGAGTCAATAACATGCTTGTATTCACCCATTAGCACGACAATCCCCCCAAAACCACTTTATAGGAACAGTCTACCACATTCCCCCACTTCTCACCATGGTATTTTCACAAATAAAAAAGGCAACCAGCAGATTTTACCAGTTGCCAAAATAAAAAATTAATTATTAAATTAATGGTAACGCGCCGGCAAACAGTGACAGGGCAAACGTAATCACCGCAATTACCATTGACGAATACCAGAATGGTGGCCAGAAACGGCGGTACAAGAATTCATGGTTATGGACAACCTGAAGAACAACCAAGATTAGTGACCACAGCATCCAAACGGCGATGGGAAAGGCACTCCAGTAGTAACCCAGGTTCCAACATGCCAGGACCCAGAAGAGGATTACCGTGCAAATCCGCCACTCCTGTTGGTGACGCTGGGCGTGAAAGAGCCGCCGCGCTAAATACCTTACTCCCACGTAAATGAGGATAATAAGAACTTGTAAAAACACTTTCCGACAGTTAATAAACACCCTACTTATTCCTTTCCAGCGATGAGATAAGTCAAGTTTACCATAAAAGGACTTGTTAAAGTTTGAAATCTATCTTCAACTTGCGTTAAACTACATACAGTCAACAAAGCTGAAAGGCAGGAATCCATAATGCAACGGAAAAAGAAAACGCGCTTCCAAAAGATCACCATGGTCGCAATCTGGCTCATGCTCATCGCGATGCTAGGCTAGCTTATCTTCGGTGCCATTGCTTCGTTAAATTTGATTTAATTAGAAATGATTAAGGAAACGGGAGCGTGACAGAAGTCATTTATGACTTCGTTTTCACGCCCCCGCGAGCGCAAATAGGGCTCCAGAGTTCGGTTATACCGGACACTGGAGCCCATTTGCGTACCGCGCTGTTCGTATTTGAACTTGGTAAAAGTACTTATGTCACAGCCCCCTGTTTCTTTTTCATTACTGCTTATTCGTATCCTCACTGTCGTCTTGTTTGAACACCTCACGCGGCTTAGAACCATTAGCTGGGCCAATGTAGCCCCGCTGTTCCATGTCATCAATAATCCGGGCCGCGCGGTTATACCCAATCCGAAAGCGTCGTTGGATTAAAGAGGTCGAGGCCTTCTGTTCCTGGATCACGAACTTAAGAGCTTCAGGGAAGAGTTCGTCCTCTTCTTCATGTTCCTCCTCGTTTTCAATTTCCTGATCCGTAACCACCATATTCTCGTCATACTCAGCTGGCTGTTCCTTTTTGATAAAGTCCACCACTGCTTCGACGTCCTGGTCAGAAATGAAAGCCCCCTGGACCCGGGTCGGCTTGTTCTGATCGATTGGCTCAAACAGCATGTCCCCACGGCCAAGTAGCTTTTCCGCACCGTTCGTGTCGATAATTGTCCGCGAATCAATCCCACTGGAGACTGCGAAGGCAATCCGTGATGGGACATTGGCCTTAATCAGTCCCGTGATGACATCAACTGACGGCCGCTGCGTGGCAAGGATCATATGAATCCCGGCAGCCCGTCCCATCTGGGCAATCCGGACAATGGCATCCTCAACATCATTCGAAACGGTCATCATTAAGTCTGCCAGTTCGTCGACAACAACTAACACTAGGGGAAGGGTCGGCTGTTTGTCGCTTTCTTCTTGGGCATTATTATTTTGAACGAGCTTATTATACCCCTTGAGGTTGCGGACACCGAACTTCGCGAATAGTTCATACCGCCGTTCCATTTCCGCGACAACCTTAGCCAGGGCCCGGGCCGCTTTTTTCGGTTCTGAAACAACCGGGCTTAACAGGTGGGGAATTCCATTGTAGACACTCAGTTCAACTTTTTTCGGGTCAATTAATAATAATTTAACCTGGTGGGGCTTGGCCTTGAGCAAGATACTCGTCAGAATAACGTTGATCGCCACTGATTTACCAGACCCGGTAGCACCGGCAATCAGGAGGTGGGGCATCTTGGTAAGGTCCGCCATCTCAACATCCCCAGTAACGGTTCGTCCGAGGGGAACATTTAACGGACGGTCGTCTTTAGGAGCCGCTTCAAACATGTTCCGGAAGCCAACCGTTGCGACCTGCTTATTAGGGACTTCAATTCCAATTAACGATTTACCCGGAATGGGGGCCTCAATCCGGATATCCTTAGCGGCAAGGGCGAGGGCCAAGTCATCCGCCAGATGGGTAATTCGACTTACCTTCACCCCGACCGCTGGCCGCAGCTCATACTTCGTTACCGAAGGGCCCAGGTTGACGTTTTCAACTGTCGCATCCACCCCAAACGACTGCAGGGTTGTCTGGAGGGTGTGGGTATTCTTCTTGATGTTTTTGAGGTCGGCCTGTTGGTCAGTAGCTTTCACCTTGGTCAGCAGGTCAAGGGGCGGTAACTGGTAATCCTTATCTTCCTGAGCGACAACCCCAGTGAGCGGCATTGGGTCATCCTTCTTCTCCGTGACTGCTTGGCTGTCTACTGCCGTTTGCTTACTGCTTGCAACAGTAATTGTGGGGTCCGGTTGGGCAACAGCACTTTGGGCCGCCGTCTTCTCTTTGGCCGTGGTTGGTGGTACCGCTGACTCCATCGGGGTTGGATTTTTTTCTGGCTCCTGATTTCTTATGTGGGGACTGACGGCCGGTTGGTCAACGAACTTGTGAAGTCGCTGACTAGCGCCCTGCACCTGGTTGCCCGCCTTCTTCAAGCCAATTCCAACGGTGGCCAAAAAATTACGCCACGGTAAGGCAAAGAAGATGACGATCCCGAGAATCATCAGTACCCAGGAGAGAATTGTGGTCCCAATGTGGGCAATCAGGAGGTTGCTGACGTTATATAGGTAGGCACCAATCATCCCCCCACCGATGGGAACTGTCGTATCACCATTAAAGATCGTTTTACCAAGGTTACTCCAGGTCACCTGAATAAACTTCGCGTGAACCCCCTGCTGGTTGACCATAAGGACATGTAACCACATCAACAGGCCTAGGTAGGAGACTATAAAGCCTGTAATCCACCGGCCCTTCAGGTGCGGCCAGCGGGCAAAGAAGGTAAAGGACAAGGCAAAGAACATTACCACAATGATTGCAAGCTGGTAACTCGCGCCAAAGAGGATTCGAAAACCATTGGCAATGACCGTTCCCAAAACGCCTAAGTTTGTTAACCCCAGAAGCATCAAAAGCGTCACGATTAAGCCCAGAAGGTTATTGATAAGCTGGGCATCCTTTTTACTACTTCCCCGCTTCTTTGATTTGCGTGTTGCCGGACGCCTTTTTCTCGCCATCCTTAATCCTCCTCGTTACTTTAATTTATCAAAATGGTAGGTATGAACCCGGGCAAGGTTCGGGAAACTTTGCTGCCGGAGGGCCTCATAAATCACAATTGCCGCACTGTTAGACAGGTTCAGTGCCCGGATATTATCGTCATTTTGGGGAATCCTGATTGCGTTATCCGGGTACTTACGCATGAACTGTTCCGGTAACCCCGTCGTTTCCTTTCCAAAAAGGAAGTAGTGGTCGCCCGCCCCCGTGTAATCGACGTCCGTATAGTCATGGTTAGCAAACTTGGAAACGATGTAAAGCTTACTCATGTCCGGGATTGTGTCAATAAATGACGGCAGGTCATCGTGATAGGTGATCTTAACCTTATTCCAGTAATCCAATCCAGCCCGTTTCATGTGCTTGTCATCCGTTGAAAAGCCCAGGGGCTTAATCAGGTGAAGCTCAGTATTAGTTCCCGCACAGGTCCGGGCAATGTTCCCGGTGTTAGCAGGAAAGAGCGGTTCAAAAAGTGCAATGTGATTTGTCATCTTAGTATATCTCCTCAGATAAATAAAAAAAGCAGGGTCTCGGTGTGGGCACGGCGAAACGCTGCTTTAGTGAAGTACTCCTTAGCAATTACTAACGACACTGTTCGATATCAATTGCTAAACGATTTCTGCAATATAATTTAGCACGATTTTTGAAAAAGTGCAAACATTATTCAAATTTTTTGGCAATTAATAAACTGACATCAACCGTCACCTTGTCGAGCTGAGCATAATCAGCGGTGGTTAACCGGCGGCCCCCCCGCCCCCAGTGTAAGGGCGTCATTTCCACCAGCGCCTGTTTCATATCCTGGGGAACGGTAAATTGGTAGTGAATCGTTTGCTGTTGACAGTCAGGATAGTGCTGCTTGAAAAGGTCAAGGACCCGGCGGTTGTCGTAACTTGACTTTTGCTGGTGGTCCCCATACAAAAGTTGTCGCACTTCCTTCAGGTAACCAGCGTTAGGAACAACTTTTATCAGGCAGCCGCCCGGCGCCAAAACCCGGTTAAATTCAGCGTAATCAGACGGCGAGAATAGCTCTATTAGGGCATCGAATGATTCCCCGTTAAACGGTAACTGTCTGAGGTCAGCAACACAGGAAAACGCCGTTATCGGTAGTTGGGTGGCCAGGGTAACGCCAGCCTTATCGATGTCAAAGCCGACTAACGTATCGGCAAGTGACTTTCGAATCTGCGCTAATTGCGCTAAGGGTGTCCCCTCTCCGGTACCAACGTCCAAGATCCGTAACGGTTGCTCGGGTAGCTTTTGGCTTACCGCCTCAATGATTGGTAAAAAGAGCCCGGCAGATAGTAACCGCCGTCTGGCAACAAACATTTCCCGACCGTACTCGGTATCCGCGGCCCCACTCAAGAAGTGAAGGTAGCCGTGGCGGTTAAAGTCGATTCGGTGGCCCCGCTGGCAAATAATACTGTTCTTATCGACCTCTTCCATCGGCGCCTTACATACCGGACACCGGAACAGGGCAATGTGTTTTTGAACAAACTGGCGCTGACGTTCACTTTTCTTCATTTTTGATCTTCCCCTCGCATTTCTAATAATAGTTTAACATACGGTAGAATTAATCATGGTGAATTGTTATATTAATAGAGTAAGCATTTTCAGAAGGAGGAAAATGATTAACCATGACTGAACAATTTTTAATTGGTACATATACATTGAAAGATAGCAAGGGAATCTATAAAGTGACCCTTGATACTGACGAAGGAAAGCTGACCGATGTTAGTCTCGCTGTCCCTTCCCAAAAGCCAGCTTACCTGCAAGTTGGTAGCGACAAGCGCGTTTACGCGGTAAAGCAAGATGGTGATTCTGCCGGTGTTGCTGACTACTCTCTAGCAGACGGCACTGCCAAGACCTTGAGTACTGTTCTCGCTACTGGTCCCGCACCAGCATACGTTGGCTTGGATGAAAAGCGGCACCTTCTCTACAGTGCCAACTACCACACTGCTAATGTGGAAGTATTTAAGATTAAGGACGACGGACAACTGGTAGAAACCGATAAGGTCACTCACCAGGGTGAAACTGGTCCTGAACCAGAACAAGAAGCACCACACGTTCACTATGCCGACCTAACACCTGATCAACGATTGATTGTTTGTGACCTGGGGATGGACCTGCTCGTGGTTTACAACGTTAGCGATGATGGAAAGCTGACGGCTGTTTCCCGTTATCAGTTCGAACCGGGCTTTGGGACCCGTCACCTGATCTTCCACCCGAACGGCAAGTACGTCTACGTTCTCGGGGAATTATCTAGTAAGCTGGCTGTCCTCAAGTACAACGCTAATGATGCCAGCTTCACCCATCTGCAGACAGTGAAGACCATTCCGACCGATTGGACCGCCCACAACGGTGCTGCCGCCATCCGGATGTCTAAGGACGGTAAATACATCTACACATCCAACCGTGGTGAAAACACCATCGCGGTCTTCGCAATCCAGCCGGACTTCACCGTCAAACACATTCAGTCGATTTCAACTGAGGGTGACTTTCCTCGTGACTTCAACCTCAGTTCAGACGAGTCTTACCTGCTCGCTTCAAACCAAAATACCGACAACCTCACCCTCTACAAGCGCGACTCAGCAACTGGTAAGCTGACCCTGCTCCAAAAGGATGTGGCCTGCCCTGAACCTGTCTGCGTAATGCGGTTCTAGGTTCTAAACAGTAATAAGTAAGAAATAAGCGCCACCGCTTGACTTCAACCAAGTGGTGACGCTTTTTTTATTTTTTATGCAAAACCCGGCGAAAGTCAGCAGGTAGCGATGCTTCAACCGTAATCATTTTTTCCTTAAAAGGGCTGTAAAACTGGATCCAGTAACAGTGTAAGGCCTGACGACCAATCAAATTTGTCGACTGACCATACATTGCATCCCCGATTAGCGGGTAGTGAAGAAACGCAAAATGGACCCTAATCTGGTGCGTCCTTCCTGTGTGTAGACGGACCTTCACCAGTGACCAGGCCGGGTGTGGTTCTTTCAACCAGTATTCAGTCACCGATGCCTTGCCCCCAGGCGCCACTTCACGCTTAACAAACGATTCTGGATCCCGGCGAATTGGCGCATCAACGTAACCATGGCTGGTTTGCAAACGACCACTAACCAGGGCCAGGTAATTTTTCTTGACCTCATAACGCTTTAATTGCCGGTCCAAGACGGCGTGGGCGAAACGGTGCTTAGGAAAGACGACCAAGCCACTGGTGTCCTTATCCAGGCGGGTCGCCACGTGGGTCACCTGATTCTCATAACCTTGGTGGTGGTAATAGTACTTGACACGGTTAACGAGGCTATCCGCCACGGGAACATTATGGGCAGGAACCGTGGCGACGCCCGCCGGTTTATTCAGAACCAGAAAGTCCCGGTCCTCATATGCAATGTTGATTGGTGCCGTGCTTTCGTCAACCTGGTCATTTGCCACTTCCGGTGGGAGAACCAGCGAATATGTATCGCCGTAATGGACCATGTCAATTGCCCACTTTTCCTGACCATTGATGAGCATCTTACCACCATGGTAAATGGCCACCTTCATAAGGGTCGAAGTAACCCCACTCATTTTAAGGGCCGAACGCAACTTACGCGGGGTCTGATGATTGTACTGCCAAGTAAACTGCATTATTTTGCGCCACCGATGAACGAGTCCTTGACCCGGTTCCAGAAGTTACTGTGCCGATACCGTGCAAAGTAGATTTTCTTTTGGGAAACCTGGAACGACAGCTCCATCAGATACCGGCTCCCCTTTTGAACCTTCAAGCGGAGTTTTTCGCGGTCACAGGTCATTACATGGTCATTAACATCTCGTAAGCGCAGCATTAGCTTGGTCTGGGCACCAAATATAATTGGTGAGCCCAGCGTCCGGAAGACCCGGTTATTAAGCGAAGCCATCTCCGCTAACTGAAAGCCAATACTGTTCGGGTCCATAATCGCCCCACCGACGGATTTGTTGTAAGCCGTCGAGCCGGTTGGCGTTGAGATGCAGAGGCCATCCCCCCGGAAGTTTTCAAACAGTTGGTTGTTGATATACACATCACACACCATCGTCCGAATAATATTACGGATTGTGGCCTCATTAAGGGCAATGTATTTATCAACCGTTCCATCGGAATAGATTGCCTGCATATCAAGCAGCGGGTAGGACACAGATTGCCCACTATCCTGAACGAGACTATCGACCAGGTCATCAATTTCAAAGTTCCGCCAGTCCGTGTAAAAGCCCAAATGGCCGGTGTGAATCCCCACAAAGCGAATCTGGTCAAGCTTATCAACGTAGTGGTGGAAGGCCGATAGCAAGGTCCCATCACCGCCAATGGTAATTACCACTTCCGGATGGGCGGCATCGTATTCCAAGCCCACACGGTCGATTTCTGCCCGGAGAAGCTTGGTAACCCGCTGGGACTCACTGGTTTCATTATTAAATATTGCGACTTTCACTTTGTTCCTCCTCTGACCGATGGCCCTCATCACCAGCCGTGTTTTGCTCGGCATTTTTCTTGTACGAGAAGAGGGTCTGTGCCTCCTTGATTTCTTCACGAATCTCCGACATCTCATTATCAAGCTTGAACGCTGCCTCCGCCGCGCGCTGCAGACGAGCCGACAATTCTTCGGGGAAGGCCCCCTTATACTTGTAATTCAGCGAATGCTCAATCGTTGCCCAGAAGTTCATTGCCAGCGTCCGAATCTGAATCTCGGCAAGGATCTTTTTTTCACCAGTCACCAGCTGAACCGGATACTCAATCACGATATGGTAAGAACGATAACCACTCGGCTTAACGTTTGAGATGTAGTCCCGTTCTTCAAGGATTGTCATATCACTTCGCTGACGCAGCAGGTCAACAACCTTATAGATATCCTCAACGAACTGGCACATGATCCGCAATCCAGCAATGTCTTGCATGTCTTGTTCGAGGCGGTCCTCTTGAACGTGGCGGCGGACCATCTTCTCCTTAATGCTTTCGACCGGCTTTACCCGACCCGTGACAAATTCAATCGGTGAATGCTGCTTTTGATCTTGGTACTGCTTGCGCATCCCCCGTAATTTAACTTTCAATTCATTTACGGCTTGTTGATATGGCAATAAAAAGTGCTGCCAATTTTCAATCATAATCTAGCCTCCTGTTAAATCTCGCTCTTATTTTAGCATACTTTAAAACATTCTCGAATGCTTTTATCTTGGAAACAAATTACTTTACAAAGGCCGGGCAATTTGTCACAATAACAATTGTTAATGTTACTATTTCTTGATCGGAGGGGCAGTTAATGCTTGAGATTCATCTATTTGTCAATCCTTTGGGAATGTGTTGTTTTCGGTGTGAAAACGACGTCTTACGGGTTGATCATGATTTGAATACAAAGATTAGTTACCAATTCATTCCGCTCTTTAACATGCAGACGATTGCGGACACAATTGATCTTTACCATCTCGATGCTTGCAGTCTTAAAGTTCGTCAGGAAGTTAGTACCACCCTCGGCCAAACAATTTTAGATTATAAAGCGGCACTTTTTCAGGGTGGCCGGCGTGGTCGCCAATACCTCTTGCGGTTACAAGATGTAATGACCAAAAAGGGGTGGCATTATTCTGACCACCTTGCCAAAAAAGTGGCAGAAAAGAGCCAGCTAGATTTGGAAATGTTTATGGAAGACCGCCATTCAGCAATCGCCAAGCAGGCCTTCAAGAAAGACCAGGCAATTGCCAACTCGTTAGGAATTACGACCACGGCCACCGCCGTCATTTACGATTCAACGGAGCCAAACTATGGCTACTTGATCCCCCAGTTCGATTATGAAACCCTGATTGAATCGTACCGTAACCATACCTTCAATTCTGAGCAGTCTGTCCAGGACTTTGCCGCTCAATACCATTCCGGTCCGTTCCGGATTATCAAAAGTAATTGATAAATAAGGAGTACCATTGTTCGTTATGAAGAACAGTGATACTCCTTTTTCTTTAGGATTTGCTAGCTGTTTAGCTAACCCGTTGCTGGCAAACAAGGTGATAAAAAACCAGCTTTTAGTGCTCGCGCTTGTTAACTAGGATCTTATCGCTGACCTGTTCAAACCAGTGGGGGTGCTTAAGTAATACATACTGCTGGTCAACGAGAGCAATAATCCCCCACTGGCAAAGTTCTTGCGTAAAGGCAGTGATCAACCGCTGACGAATTAAACCTCCATCTACCAAACACGGGAAATTTAGCCAATCCGCCTGACCAATTTCTGCCAGGCGCACTCCCCAGGCACTAGATGACCAGGCAGTAAAGAGTGGTTGCTCACCTAGCCAATCAACGACCCTAATTCGCCAAAAAATAATCGGCGCCCGCGTGACGGGCCAGCTAGGCTTAACATCATGACAGACCAACGGGCAACAACTCAGTGGGACCTGGTGACGCTGCCAAACTTGTGTAGCCAGCTGACTAACCGCTGGCTGCCGGCTGGTAGTGGACATGAGCTTTTGTACCTGGTCATTGATTATTCTCCTTGGTACTCTCGCGCGGCGGGTCAAAGAGCAGTGATAGTGTTTAAAGTCAGCCCTTAATCGGCCCTGCTTGGTATCCCAGTACCAGATTCCAGGTCTTCCATTAATTAACTGTGTGAACTGGGTCACCTTCTCGCTGCCCAGCCGGCGCCGGTAAGGACTGCCGAGATACCAATAGGGGTGAATTCCCAGAAAACGATACCCCTGATTACGCTCCCTTATTCTTTGAACACTTAACGGACTACACTGGAATTCAATTACGACCTGTTGGCCCCGCCACTGGAACATGATGTCTGGACGTTGAGAAATCTTGGACAAATAATACTCTACCCGAGCCGTAATTCCCTTTTGGGCCAGCCACTGATGAATCTGCAGCTTTCCTAACAGGTGTTCTTCCGTCTCACCCTCGCCGTAGGAACATCCCGCACCCCGGCAATGGGCAAAATGCGCAACCTTGATTTTTCCCCGGCGAAGGTGAACCTCTTGATTACAAACTGGGCAAGCATACTTCAAGCCGGGGTACGCTACGTTGGCCATTATTAACTGGCCATTATGTTTTGCTACTAACAAAAAAATCCCCCACTTTTTAAAAACGGGAGATTTCTGAGAATTAATTAAAATAGTGACGGACGGTCGCCAAAGCTGAACCCGACATTATTTTTTTCGCGTGTTCGCTAAGAAAGTCAATTGTCGTGGCTGTCGGATTACCGTACTCGTAAGCCACCGCCAGATTATCCTTAACCGCATTGTCGTTTGTCACATCTTGGCGGTAACGCAGGGCAAGGTAATAATGGTGGTTATACTTATAAAGTTCACTGCTAACATCGGGATCTTCAGGAATGCGGGCGAAATCGATTAGGTCTTCAAACGAAGGAAAATCAACAATCTGCCAGCGAATAGTTGGCTGCGCCGGTGCCGGTTTGGCCTTCTCCTGGGTACCAGAAAGCGGCTGCGTGGCGCCACCCTCACCTTGCTGGCGGTGTACTTCCATTACACGCTTCTGAATGTATTTAGCAACCTGTTGACTATCGTCTGCGTTTGCTTTACCATCTGGATTATTTTTACTGATGAAGAGTTCTAAGCCATTCCCGGTCGGCATGACCTGAAAGGTTACGGAGTCGTTATCAGCAAATTGGTGGTCAGTGTCCACCTCTCTCAAGATGCTGTAAAAGAAATCTTCAATCTGCTGGTGATCACCAAGCAAGTCGAGAATAGTTATTCCTCGCGCGTCTAAATCTTCATTACTGATTAATACGCGGATAGTATTCTCATTGATTCTTTCCATTTCCATTCTGCAGCACCTCCTTAATTACAAATACTTACTACTATTCTAAATGTTTTCACCTAAATGTAAAGCCGGGTGATTGACCGGTGGGCAAAAGAAAAAGCCGGGAACGATTCCCAGCCCGTATTTTTAGATTAAATCCGCTTTTCGTTGTGCTTCGGCCAGTTCAATTTCACGAACCTTCCGGGGCAGGAAACGACGAATTTCATCCTCGTTGTACCCAACCTGCAGCCGCTTGTCATCCATGATGATTGGCCGACGGAGCAGACCTGGATTTTCACTAATTAACTGATACAGTTTTTTCATCGGTAAAGCGTTTAAATCAACTTTTAAATTGTGATAAGCTTTTGAGCGCTTCGAGATAATATCTTCAGTCCCGTCTTCTGTCATTCGTAAAATATTCTTAATTTCATCGACTGACAGTGGATCGGAGAAGATGTTTCGTTCCTTATAAGGAATGTTGTGTTCTTGCAACCAAGCGCGAGCTTTCCGACAAGAGGTACAACTTGGAGACGTATAAAGAATAACCATTAAGTAAAAGCCTCCTTTTTAAACTACGACAACATTCATCAATACAACTAGTATTATACTATGTATTATAGGCTGATAAAAGGGCTTCTAACAATTTTTCTTAACTTTTTGTAAGTAACATCGTTAAAAATATTTTTAATAAAAATTCGATTATGTACTATAATTAAAGAGACAATTGTTATGAGGAGGAATTTCAGTGTTAACAAAACTCAGCTTTACGTTTGGGTCACATCAAATCCTGCAAGGGATCATGAGTAAGCACCCCGACCGGAAGTTCAAATTAATGCAGGCGTCTACCCACAGTAATAAGTTAGCTCTCTTTGATCTTTCAAGTCTGGAGACCATCTTCAAGACTCCCGTTATTTTAAACGTCCTTGACGAAACCATGAATAGTAACTACAACGGCTTATTCTACTATCAATCCTTTGAGGTTAACGGCGACCGTCAACAGGTCCTTTACAATAGTTTACAGAAGGTTGTTAATGATAAGCCAGGCAATATGAACGCCGGACTGATGATGTCGGTCGCTAACAAGGCAGAAAGTGCTACCCTTATCTTACTGACTGTCTGGGATAGCTTCGAAGACCTGACTGCTTGGAAGAACAGTGATTCTTTTGCAGCACTGACTAACTTCACCAGTATGGGATCAGACAACTACTACTATGACGAAACTTATCGTCCAATTGCATAAAGGTAGCCACTAAAAAGTAAGCAGTCAATAACGATACGTATTGAAAACGAATGAAAGGGCGTGAACCACGGCTTCTTGTGGTTCACTCCCTTCTTCTATTCATGACATACCTGCTGTACTTCTTCTGCCCATGGTAAAAGAGA
>NZ_AZGM01000149.1 GCF_001435935.1 Limosilactobacillus panis DSM 6035 | reverse complement strand
ACTGATGTCGCGCATGACGCTTTTTCAATACGTGTTGTTATTCGGTGCTTACATTATTACCAATCTGACGGGAATTTTTCGTGAAACGACCTAGTACAGGAAATTTGATACAAAGCAACAATCGGTAGCAAGTAACCAGTGCAGGTGCCTTTAAGTGTAAGCAAGCTAACCGATTTAATAAATAACGATTGAATCGAGAAAGAAAATCCAGTATCATTGGAAATTAGATGATACAATCTAGCATGTAAATATTGGGAAGAATAATCTAAGTGGTTTGGCTTAGATTATTTTCTTTTTTGAGCAGATTCTGTACTTATTTTCAATATCCTGGCGAACCCTTTTTCACTGATATTTGGAAATATGACAGCTTTTTCATACTTTCCTGGAGAATAAAAATCTATCTTTTGATAAAGGGGGGGCTCGCTTCTTAATTCGATTTCAAAAGATAAGAAAGTGGTCCTGGCCGCACCAGTAGTAGAGTTGCTTTTTTATCGCGCTCTGAAATTAACCGTTTTATTTTCATCCTGACCATAATTTTTACTTTGCCACAACATATAGTGTGTCGGATGTCAATACTTTCTACTGGTTGTATTTTGCGATACTATAAAATTGTTAAATTTTGAAAGGGGAAAAATAAAATGAAGGTCCAAATTATTGATAAACAAGATTTAAATAATCTTGCAAAGCTGAAGGTTATTAAACGTGACGGGACCAAGACCTCCTTTTATGCATACAAAATCGATTTAGTATTAAATGCACTTAAAGCTGACGACAAGGCCAAGCACATTGTCTATATGACGATTTTTGATGCATTGATTGATGAAGAAGAAGTTCCCGCCACAACCATTGCCAAACTATTTATTGAAGGGTTACAGAAAGCTGGACACACGGAATTGGCACAGCAATTTACTGACTACCGGAAGAAAGACGAAGAAGCCTTTGCCGAAGCGATTAACCCACAGCACAAGCTGGAACAACTCTTTGGGCGTAAGGACCAGGTTGTCCACGAAAATGCCAACAAGGATAGCCGGGTTTTTAATACCCAACGGGACCTCGAAGCCGGGGTTGTTAGCCGGGCCCTCGGGCTACGGATGCTACCGGGTATTGTTGCCAAGGCCCACCTCCGTGGTGACATTCACTGGCACGACCTTGACTACTCCCCGGTTACGCCGGAAACTAACTGTTGCCTGATTGACTTTGATGAAATGTTCAAGAATGGCTTCAAGATTGGGAACGCCTGGGTTTCCTCCCCCCGGTCCATCCAGACCGCCACGGCACAGATGTCCCAGATCATTGCCAACGTTGCCTCACTACAATACGGTGGCTGCTCTGCTAACCGAGTCGACCAACTACTTGAACCGTATGCCAAGATTAACTACGAAAAGCATATGAAGGATGCTGACAAATGGATTGCTCCCGACAAGCGGGAAGCCTTTGCTAGGGAAAAGACCAAGAAGGATATCTACGACGCCATGCAGGCCCTTGAATACGAAATTAACACCCTCTACTCTAGCCAAGGTCAAACTCCATTTACTACCGTTAACTTCGGTCTGGGAACCAGCTGGATTTCACGGGAGATTCAAAAGGCTATCCTAAAGATTCGAATCAAGGGGCTGGGTAAAGAACACCGGACGGCAATTTTTCCTAAGCTAATCTTTACCCTGAAGCGGGGGCTCAACCTTAACCCTGGTGACCCGAACTACGACATCAAACAGTTAGCCCTGGAGTGCTCCACTAAGCGGATGTACCCCGACCTCTTGATGTACGACAAGATTAAAGAAATCACCGGGAGCTTTAAGACGCCAATGGGCTGTCGTTCCTTTTTGCAAGGATGGACCGACCCGGAGACCGGTAAGGAAGTTAACTCCGGACGGATGAACCTCGGTGTGGTTACCGTTAACCTCCCGCGGATTGCCCTCGAAGCCCACGGTGACAAGCGGCTCTTCTGGGAAATCTTCAAGGAAAAGATGAACATCTGCAAGATTGCCCTCGATTACCGGATTAAGCGGACTAAGGAAGCCAAACCAGAAAACGCACCGCTCCTGTATATGTACGGTGCCTTTGGTAAACGGCTGAAGCGGACCGACAGTGTTGACGAAGTCTTCAAGAACAGCCGGGCCACGGTTTCTTTGGGTTACATTGGCCTGTACGAAGTCTGCACGACCTTCTACGGTCCTAACTGGGAGCACAATAAGGAAGCTCATGATTTCGCCGTTTCCATTACCAAGGCCATGCACGACCTTTGTGCTAAGTGGGAAGACGAGGAAGGCTATCACTTTAGCCTCTACTCAACGCCGGCGGAATCCTTGACCGATACCTTCTGCCAGGACGATATTAAGAAGTTTGGCCGGGTTGAAGACGTTACGGATAAGGAATACTACACCAATAGTTTCCACTACGATGTCCGCAAGCACCCAACCCCGTTTGAGAAGCTGGAGTTTGAAGAGGACTTCCCATACCAAGCAGCGGGGGGCTTCATTCACTACTGCGAATACCCGAACTTGCGGCAAAACCCTAAGGCCCTAGAAGCAGTCTGGGACTGGGCTTACGACCATGTGGGCTACCTGGGAACTAACACCTCCATTGACCAGTGCTTCAAGTGTGGCTTCAAGGGTGAATTTAAAGCGACTGAACGGGGCTTCAAGTGCCCGCAATGTGGTAACTCCGACCCGGCAACCTGTGACGTTGTTAAGCGGACCTGTGGCTATTTGGGGAACCCTCAACAGCGGCCAATGGTTCACGGCCGGCACGAGGAAATCATTCACCGGGTTAAGCACATGAGCCCATCCATGATCAAGTCTGCCGCCCAGTTTGAGGCTTCACGGCAGGGCGACCGGCGCGAGGCTCATGCATCCATCAAGGGAAAGCAAATTTAAGGAAGAGACTTAATGGTAGAGAATAAGCAAACGCGACAACCAAATAATCCTAAACCAAAAGAATGGCTTGCTGCGGACCATTCCCTTCAATACGTGGCGGACTACAAGCCCTTTAACTTCGTCGATGGTGAAGGGGTGCGGTGCAGCATTTACGTTAGTGGCTGTCTTTTTAACTGTCCAGGCTGTTATAACAAGGCAGCGCAGAACTTCCACTATGGGCAGCCTTACACCCAGGAACTGGAAGACCAGATCATGGAGGACCTTTCCCATGACTATGTACAGGGACTGACCCTGCTGGGAGGTGAGCCCTTTTTAAATACCCAGGTCTGCCTGAAACTAGTCCATCGTCTGCGCAAAGAATTCGGTCATGACAAGGACATATGGTCCTGGACTGGCTACACTTGGGAAGAGTTGCAAAAGGAGTCCGCTGATAAACTGGAGCTTCTTCACAACCTTGATATCCTGGTTGACGGCCGCTTCATCCTTGCCAAAAAGGACCTAACCCTCCAGTTCCGGGGGAGCTCTAACCAGCGGATCATTGACGTTCCAAAGTCACTTGATGCGGGACATGTTGTCATCTGGGACAAGCTTGTCCACTAAGGAGGCTGGTTTTCGTGACTAAAACAGTTGTCATGTGGGCCGGCGAACCGGCATGGTTAACTAAAAAGCGACAGCTAGCGCAAGTTATACAGGGTCGCTTGCCTAAGTTTAGTGGCCAGGAACGGTGGCTACCTTGGCAAATAAAAACAGGTGGTTACCAGGAAAACTGGTTGGTACATCAGGGCCGTGATTTTATGGCTGCTCCGCTAACTCAGGCTGTCGATAACTACTCGACCTTTCTTCAGGAAAACCTAATGGAAAAGGGGATTAGCTGGCATGATAACCAACTGTTTGCGGCCCACCTGGCGAACATCGACGGGGGTCAGTTTATTTACGTGCCAAGCAACCGGCAGGTCGTAGTTCCCATCACTTTTGCGCCCCGCGGGATGATGACTAACCCGCAGAACATTATTATTGTGGGGGCCAATAGTGAGGTTACCCTGGTGGAAAAGATGGTCGTTAAGAGTGCCCAACCATTGTTTGCGGATACCGAGATTCTTGTGGGGGCGAATGCCCGGGTGCATTTTAAGCAAAATAATCAATTGCGTGCACCAGTAATTTTCCAAGGACTAAGTCTTTATCAGGCCCGCGGCGCAAGCGTTCGGACAGACCAGACGATGGAAAATGATGGTGACGTCACTATTAAGTTAAGTAATTTCTTGGATGGGGACTCAAGCCAGTGGACAGCAAGGGCAATGCTTAACCCTCACAAGTATGGACGATATCACTTTCTTCCACAGGTTGATGGCTTTGGAAAGGGAAGCCAAGCCAGTTTAACTACTTACCTTGACCAGGATGAAGGTGGGACCGTGCTAGCAGAACCGTTCAAACCAACTAGCGGTGAACCATTGATGACTAATGAACGTGTGATTACCCCACAAGATAGCGATTGGCCAGGCGTTTAAGCTCATCATTTTTAACATTATGAAGGATGTTTATCAATAATTATAATAATTATATAAAGCGCTGAGGGTGTCCCCCCAGCATTTTTATTTTAAAAACATAAGTTATTACCTGAAAAAGCGGTGCCAAAAGGACTGATATTTATTATTAGGCAGATTGCAAGAAATAACTTGAACGAATTTAGTGACGTAGATTAAGCAGGAAGATCTCGATTGGTGTATGCCAATTAAGACATTTAAGTGGCCGGGAATTTAAATACCAATTAATTTGAATCAGCTTGTGATCGCTTAACTCTTCAATGGCTTGGCCTTTGGGAATAAAGCGTCGTAAAACTCGGTTACGGTTCTCATTACTGCCGCGTTCATGTGGTGAATAAGCATGGGCAAAATAAACCGGAGTACCAGTTTGCCGTTCAATTGTCTGATAGTTAGCGAACTCTTTACCATGATCCACGGTAAGCGTCTTGAGCTTATTTTGAAGTTGACTAGCTAGTTCAAGTATGGCTTGAGTCATGGACTGACTGTCGCGACCATGGAGCCGTTTAACAATTGTCAGGCGACTCTTACGCTCCACAAAAGTAGCCATAGCTTGACCTTTACGTTTGCCAGAAAGTACGGTATCAGCTTCAAAGTGGCCGAATTCCTGGCGAGTTTCGACTTTATGAGGACGCTCCTCAATGGAGCGGCCGCGACTGAACGTACCACGCTTTTCTTTAGCGCGATGACGACGCATTCCATGATCAGGCAAATCGGGCAACTGTATATCAAGCCATCCTTGATCAATCCATTTATAGACCGTCTTGTAGGCAATTCCAACTACATGGGCAACTTGTTCAGGGGACCACTTCTGGACTTGAATCTTTTCTTCGATCAAGTGTTTAAGGTTTTTAGTGAGCGAAAACTTCCGCCCCCGTTGACTAACCTTGCGTTCAAAGTCAGTTTGCGCTAGCTCAGCCTGGTACTCACTATTTAGCCGGTGAAGTTCGTTAAAGACTGTGGTTTTACTAAAGCCTAAGTAATTAGCGATGTATCGCAAGGAACGTCCTTCATTATGAAGCGTTTCAATGACAACACGGTTCTGGAATGATAAAATAGTGGTGCCCATTAAGGTCCTTCTTTCTAATGGAATGTTGTGGTAACACCATTAAAGACCTTGATGGGTTTTTCTGTCCACTTAAATGTTCAACTTAAATTTTACAATCTACCATTACAAAATTGTCAGAAAATAAAAATGTAATGTAAGCACCGAATAACAACACGTATTGAAAAAGCGTCATGCGCGACATCAGT
>NZ_AZGM01000148.1 GCF_001435935.1 Limosilactobacillus panis DSM 6035 | reverse complement strand
TAGTAACTGTTAAATCGAACTATACCAGTCAAATTTGTAGTCATTGTGGCTATCATAGTGGCTCTAAGCCCCTTAACATTCGTGAATGGACGTGCTCAAGCTGTGGTGCCCATCACGACCGGGATATTAATGCGGCAGTTAATATCTTGCATCAAGGATTAAAAGCCATTGGCTAGGGACTAGCCATGGTAAAAGAGTGGAGTTATGTAAGTTAGGTATCCTG
>NZ_AZGM01000147.1:605-2133 GCF_001435935.1 Limosilactobacillus panis DSM 6035 | reverse complement strand
TCAGTATAGGAGGATCGGCTGACCATGCCTAGACGTGTCGTTATTGACTGCTTACTCCGGATTAGGATTCTTGTTTCGTTGAAGACCGCTAATCTCATGATTCGCGAATTATCAAAAAAGAGAACTAGACCAAAAGCCAAAGTAGCTTAGTCTAATTCTCAAAAATCTCTTCATCCTTACCGATTGACAAAGAGCCTTTTAATTCAATAAAAAAAGCAGCTCAATCAGAACTGCTGATGACGGTCCGTACGAGACTCGAACTCGTGATCTCATCCGTGACAGGGATGCGTCCTAAACCAACTAGACCAACGGACCAAAAATTGCGGGGGCTGGATTTGAACCAACGACCTCCGGGTTATGAGCCCGACGAGCTACCAGACTGCTCTACCCCGCGATAATATTATAAGACAATACTGAGAGATCTCAGTATGTCGAACGGAGAATGAGGGATTTGAACCCTCGCGCCGCTTTCGCGACCTACACCCTTAGCAGGGGCGCCTCTTCAGCCACTTGAGTAATTCTCCAGAAATAAAACGATAACAACAAAACTACAAAAGATGACCCGTGCGGGATTTGAACCCACGATACCAGCGTGAAAGGCTGGTGTCTTAACCACTTGACTAACGGGTCATAAACGGAGAATGAGGGATTTGAACCCTCGCGCCGCTTTCGCGACCTACACCCTTAGCAGGGGCGCCTCTTCAGCCACTTGAGTAATTCTCCAAATGGGCCTAAATGGACTTGAACCATCGACCTCACGCTTATCAGGCGTGCGCTCTAAACCAGCTGAGCTATAGGCCCAAAACAAAAGCGGGTAACGAGAATCGAACTCGCGACAACAGCTTGGAAGGCTGTGGTTTTACCACTAAACTATACCCGCATTTAATTTATGGCGCGGGACGGAATCGAACCGCCGACACACGGAGCTTCAATCCGTTGCTCTACCAACTGAGCTACCGAGCCAAAAAACGGTCCGTACGAGACTCGAACTCGTGATCTCATCCGTGACAGGGATGCGTCCTAAACCAACTAGACCAACGGACCAAAAATTGCGGGGGCTGGATTTGAACCAACGACCTCCGGGTTATGAGCCCGACGAGCTACCAGACTGCTCTACCCCGCGATAATAAAAAGGAGGATGAGGGATTCGAACCCTCGCGTCGTTCTCACGGCCTAGCGGTTTTCAAGACCGCCCCCTTCAGCCACTTGGGTAATCCTCCATGATAAAAATGTTACGATTCATCAAGGCAAAATGCCTGATGGACCTTGTAGGACTCGAACCTACGACCGGGCGGTTATGAGCCGCTTGCTCTAACCAACTGAGCTAAAGGTCCAAAACAGCCAGCCAAATCGCGGCGGGGGGGATCGAACCCTCGACCTCCCGGGTATGAACCGGACGCTCTAGCCAGCTGAGCTACACCGCGAATGCTAATATATATTATATTAGAAATCGGGAAAACAGGATTCGAACCTGCGACCCCCTGGTCCCAAACCAGGTGCTCTACCAAGCTGAGCTATTTCCCGAAAA
>NZ_AZGM01000147.1:0-595 GCF_001435935.1 Limosilactobacillus panis DSM 6035 | reverse complement strand
ACCTTCAACCTTCTGATTCGTAGTCAGACACTCTATCCAATTGCGCTATGGGTGCATAACAAGTGCCGAGGACCGGGATCGAACCGGTACGGTTATCACTAACCGCGGGATTTTAAGTCCCGTGCGTCTGCCAATTCCGCCACCCCGGCATTATAGAATTGACAAAGCGGAAGACGGGATTCGAACCCGCGACCCCCACCATGGCAAGGTGATGTTCTACCACTGAACTACTTCCGCATTATACAAGTGCCGACTAGAGGAGTCGAACCTCCGACCTTCTGTTTACAAGACAGATGCTCTACCAGCTGAGCTAAGTCGGCATGCACAATAGTTATTATACCAAACCACTAGTCATTTGGCAATGAGCCGTGTGGGGGTCGAACCCACGACCCTCTGATTAAAAGTCAGATGCTCTACCAACTGAGCTAACGGCTCATGAGCATTTGTGCTCAATGGAGGATACAGGGCTCGAACCTGTGACCCTCTGCTTGTAAGGCAGACGCTCTCCCAACTGAGCTAATCCTCCATGAATGCGTGGTAACGTCCTATCCTCGCAGGGAGCGATCCCCCAACTACTTTCGGCGTGTTGAAGCTT
>NZ_AZGM01000023.1 GCF_001435935.1 Limosilactobacillus panis DSM 6035 | reverse complement strand
GGCCCATAGTGGACTTTCACCACCTAGCTAATACCCATGCCGGGCGCACTAGAAAAAACAAAAAGGAACCGGGTTTCCGGTTCCTTTTTACTTTTTAACGGCCACCAACAATCTTGGTGGTCTTATCTTCAAAGCGTAGTAAGAGGTCGTCGGCATTAGCGCGAAAGTCGGCAATAAAGTCCTTCCCCTTCGGTACCACCTTACCGACAACTTTTCCCATTATATCAGTTACCTCGAGGTCATCACCGGCCCACTTGACATCATCATAGTGGCCTTCCAGCGCTTCATCAAAGAACGCCTGAAGGATGTCGCGCACCGCATTTTTGATCACTTCATCCTCGGTGACTGTCTCACCATGCAGCTTGCGTTGAGCAACCTGCATGACAACATCGTCCATACTTTGGGGAATTTCAACACTCATCGATAACTGCTTCCTTCCTACTTATGGCGTCTCTTACGTGCCTTCTTACTGAACTTAATTCCCTGGGGTACCCGGTGGTGTCTTACCACTTGCGTCTGTCGACCCGGGGCTACTTGCTGCTGTTGATGTTGCCGTTTCATCAGTTGTCGGTGTTCGTACTCGCTCCACGGGTTCAATAGGCCGCGCATAAAGCCGGCCACCTCTTCCCGGTGATCATCCATCCACTTTTCAGCGGTCTTAACATCGTTGGTATCGATTCCGTTGCTACGGATGAAAGATAGCATCAGCTGGGTTTCCCGGTCCTTGCGACTCAGGCTAGCCAGCATGTCCTGAGATGGTTGCATATTGGCAATTGCCTTCAAGCCGATCCGGTACTGGTCTAAGTCGAGCTGCTTGGTCCGCTTCAAGTAATCAAAGAGGGCCTGGGCAGTCGGGACAATATTTTTAATCTGTTTGGGGGTAATGTCCGGGTCAAGCGGCATCATCATTCCCAAGACCCGCTGAAGGTCGTAGAAATCCCAGCTGCCGGGGTATTCACCACATTCCTGGGCCATCAACTTGATAAACTGACCAACAATGTATTGTTGTTCACCACCATCAAGTGGCTGGTTCTGGGACTCATTTTCAACCGCTGCCGCGTGCTTGCATTTTTCAATGAAGCCTTCCAACCGTTGGGCCGACCACGGTTTAACTTTCTTAACATTTTCCGGTTTCTTAGTGGCTGTGGTCTTCTTTGCCGGTGCTTTAGGAGCCGGTTCAGTAGTCTTTTCCTTGCCGTGCATTTGCGCCCATGTCTGGTGGGCCTTCCGACAGGCATTCATATTTGTACGTTGGTCATCAATTGCTTGAATGATTTCCCTTAATCCCGCAACCTTTAAAAAGTTTTGGTAGGCCTTCAAGACCGGGGCCACCGCAATGCCAAACTGGTTGGTCAATGCAGGATCCGCAATAAAGTCCCCCACCATTACTTCCTTCACCGCTTGGGGCGTCCACGCGGTGTCGGCCAGGTGCTGCTCGTTCATCATATGTTGATTAAAGCGGGTTAGAATATCCTGAGCATGTTTCTGCTGGTTAGCAGAAAGCTGATGATACGTGGACGAAGCGAGGAACTTTTTAACGTGTTCTTCTTGTTCGTTCATACTCCTTACTCCTCCATCTAAAATTGAATTTTCCTATCTATCATATCATAATTAGGTGGTAAAGATTAAATGAGGGGGCACGCACAATGCGTAAGAAGAAAATTGTGGAAGCCATGAAGAACGTTTATTTTCAAAAGATGACTAGTACCGGCTACCAGGAAATTGAAGACGAGATCCACCAGCTCCAACAGCAGCGGCCTGCCAAAATCGCCCAACTGAAGGCGGCGCGGGCTCTGGGTGACCTCTCGGAGAATACGGAGTACAGTACGGCCAAGCGGGAACTCCGCCACTTAGAGAGCCGCCTGCGTTACCTCAATAAGCAACTCCAATATTCACAAGTGATTGACCCGGCGGACACCGGGACCGTCGACCTCGGCACAACCGTCACCCTCAAGTTTGAGGATGATGACGATACCGCAACCTACCAAATTGTCGGTAAGCAGGAAGCCGACCTCGCCAAGCAGAAGGTCTCCTTTGACTCCCCGCTTGGTCAAGCAATCATGCACCAGCCAGCAGGTAAAGTCGTCACTGTGCAGGCGCCCCAGGCATTTTACCAGGTTAAAATCATTAAGATTGCCTTGAGCAAATAGCAAACTTTTTTCCGGACCCCCTAAACCGTTTCCATGTTTCTTTTCGCGCCCTTCACATTATCAATCAGCCGATTAGCCACTATATTTTGTGCTTGCACCCGGGGAAAATAGCCCCTATACTACCATATGTTGCGTTCATAGCGCTATGAGCCCTAAACATACTTTTGGAATTGAGGTTACTTAAATGAACTACTTTAAATTTTTGGCCCACCAGCTCAAGGGGTGGCCACAACAGAACTACTACCTGTTCTTCTTTAGCCTGGGTTGTCAGATCATGACCCTGGCCAGCACACCAATCACCTGGTTGTCCGTGATCACCTTCATCGGTACTACTCTAGGTGTCCTCTGTGTCTTGGCAATCAACGCCGCTAAGTCGGTAAACGGGGTGCTCGGTATTCTTTCTGCAATCTGTTTTATCATCATCGGCTTCAACGCCAAGAACTATTTGAGCATCGGGGAACAGGTTGCCTACATGATTACCCTGGATATCCCCGTCCTCTTGTCCAGCAACTGGAACGTTAATATGGCATCAAAGATCCGCCACTTTACTCCCCGCAGCTGGACAGTGGCAATTATCGCTACCGGGGTGGTCTACCTGGTTTCCGGCTACCTAATCGGTCACTTAACTGACGACCCCCGCCCATGGATTGATGCCATCAGCTTTTCAATTAGCTTAACGGCCGGGGTGATTTGCTTCCTCCGCTTTAACAACCAGTACTTCTGGTGGCTAGCTTCCGGAATTGCCCAGCTGGTCCTCTGGTTCATTTCATACCAGCAGGGTTCCGCAACCCTGGCAATGGCCGTGAATAGTTCCATCTACCTAATCAATGACGTCCTCGCCTTTACCATTTCACCATGGTACAACAAGAAGGAACGCGAACGGCTAAGCATCGCCGAAACGGCCTACGCAAAGTCGGTGGGAATCGAAGAATAAAAGGGGCTGTGACATAAGTCCCAAATAATTGGAGTTAGATGAAATTTTCGGATTTCATTTAACTCCATTTTCCTTTAAAATATTA
>NZ_AZGM01000003.1 GCF_001435935.1 Limosilactobacillus panis DSM 6035 | reverse complement strand
CGGTGGTGTGAGAGGTCGGTAATTGAACTAATCAATTACCTCCTACTCGATTTCATAAATTAGAAGAGCTTATTGTTAACTCCCTTTTCACTTGCAAATGGTCCCGCGGTTACCTTAACGCCGTCGCGGTGGTTTCCGAAGAAGTCGTGGTTAAAGGTAATTGGTGTGCCATCTGGGTTTTCGTACTTTTCTTCCGGTTCAAAGGCCATCGCAATCTTCTTGGTGGAGATTACGCCGTCGGTCTTTTCAGGAACAAAGTCGTAAAGGTTGGTCTTCAGGTACAGGCCATCTTCCCGTTTTTCAAGGGCCAATTCAACCTGGTCCTTACTATCAACGTAAGGATCCTCTTCCTTCGCCGTAGCTTGGGCACCATTCAGGTAAACATTGCCGGCAGCCCAAACTGGCAGGTGGCTGTAGTAATGGTCACTGTTTGGTGCGTAAATACCACAGTAACCATCAAACTGTTTGTCCCATTCTTCGAAGGTTGGGTAGTCAGTGAACGGCTTGGTCCCGACTTCAAAGTTGTAGTCGTCCCAGTCATCTGGCTTGCCCTTCATTGCATCAGCAATCTTCTGCATTTCAGGACGGAGGTGTTGTTGAACAAAGATATTGTTGTAAAACTTGTTGTCCCCGTGCTGAATCGTCATGAAGCCCATTACCTTCGTACCGTGAATTTCATGGTATGGAGTGAACCGGTTCGATGGCAGGTTGACTGAGTTGTTGTCGGTCCCCCGGCCAGTAGCGGTAAAGCTACCAGCAATCAGGTTGTGGACAAAGGCAACCCCTTGGGCAGCAAAACGAATCGAACGGTCGGATAAGAAGAGGTTGTTATCAATCAGCGTTGGACCAAAGGAAACTTCAATCCAAATATCTTCACCCAGTCCGCTCAGCAAGTCACCGAGGTTGTCCTTAGTGGTCTTGAAGTCGTTTGGCAGGCTGTTGTGGTCAAAGATATTCTGGGTAACCCGGGTCCCTTGGGCCTGCCAGTCTAGCCATAGTCCCCGTGTACAGTGGTGGATGTGGTTGTGCCGGTAGGTAACGTCAATGGCGGCATGCATCTTGATCCCACCGATTTCGGCCCCCGCCAGGTTTTGCCGGACGTTAATGTCGTGGATATCGTTATCTTCAATTGTGGAGAAGACACCACCCAAGTGCCCAACAATCCCAGTTTGACCACAGTCGTGAATGTGGTTACGCCGGATGATGTGGGAACCCACGTGCTCCTTGTCCCAGCCTTCGTAGGAAGCTTGGCAAATGGCGTCCCGTTCAGTTTGGGTACCATCCTTGTACTTCCACTTGGACCACTTATTGTTGTTATTTGGTTGTAAATACTTCCCTAAGGAGATTCCTGAACACTTGGAGTGAGAAACGTCACAGTCTTCAATGATCCATCCCTTGGACCAGTGGGGACCAATCATCCCTTCCTGGTAAGCTGTCGGCGGTGCCCACTGGGTAGCTGCTTTCGTTACCCCAAAACCAGCTAAGGTAATGTAGCCGATTCCCTCTTGTTGGGGATAGAAGCAGTTTTCCCGGACGTTGATTTCAACGTTCTCCTTATTAGGGTCCTTGCCCTGGAAATTGGCGTAGATGATGGTCGTATCGGCCTCTTCATCCTGTTCAGCGTACCAGGTATACAGGGTCCGTTCTGGGTACCAAGACTTTTCGTTCTTGACCGGTTTCTTAACCTCATCCAAGCTATTAACTTCGTATAAAGCCACATCATTCAGGTAAACTTCACCGGTGTGGGCAACGATCCGCGCATCGAACCAGTCCCCAGCAACCCGGGTTGTGTAAGGGTTATAGTCCCCAAAGATGCTGTTAGGAACAGCAACCTTCCAAACGTCACCGGCAACTTCTTCCCAGTTATCCACCTTTTCGGCACCAGAGATAACGGCACCCAATGGAACAGTTGACTTGTAAGTAATCCGGGCATCCTTAGTTCCGGCATGCTTAGGGTCAACATTTTCCCGGTAGGTCCCGGGAGCAACTAAGACTGTGTCTCCCGGCTGTGCAATGTCGGCAGCGGCTTGAATCGAACGGAAAGGATAGTCTTTTGAACCTTCCCCCGAAAACGGCGCGTTGATGTCAACGTAAATATTCATGGAAATCTTCCTTCCTATATTATCGTCAAAACTACTTATCTGCTTGTTGCTTCCGCTTGTCTTCAATTTCGTGGTTGATCTTATCAACTTCTGGATCACTCAGTGGGTACTTGCTCATAATCCACATTGCAACAACAGCCAGAATAATTGGAATCCAAATCATAGAAACTGAAATACCAGTCAAAGCGGACTTTGGTTGGGTGGCATTATTACCATTGAAGTGGCAGAAGGCGTTGATGTAACCAGGAATGATTCCCCCGAGGGCCAGCCCAATCTTGAAGAACAGACCCATGATGGAGTTGATGATCCCGGCAACCCGCTTCTTAGAGTGCCATTCACCGTAGGAAATAACTTCTGGAACCAGGGACCACATGTAACCGGTGGCAGCAGTAATCCCCCATTGCATGATGAAACGACCGATGTAACCAAGGGCAATGCTGTTCTTGAAGGCAGGGAATGACCATACCCACAAAATCAGTTGACCGATGATGAACAGGATTAAGAAGAAGTAGAAGAAGCCCTTCTTACCAATCTTCTTCCGGATGATTGGCCATAAGAATACCAAGAAGATTCCTGGAATGGAACCAATCAGGTTGATTGAAGCCATCCATTCGGAGTGACCAATGTTGTATTGAACGAAGAACGGCCATACGGTGTTTCCAAAGAACATGAAGGTAAAGCCAATCAGGAAGAACCAACCCAAAATTTGCAGTGGCTTGTTGTCAATTAATTCGTTCCACAGGTCAGAGAACTTAACAGAAGCGGTTTCCTTAGCGGTTGGCAGAACCCGTTCCTTAACACCGAAGTAAGTGCAGAGCAACATAATGAAACCAATGATCATGTAAATAATCATGACCTTGAAGTAAGCACCAGCAGCGTGTGGGGAAGCGTAGTTACCTAAGTTCAGCTTGATGCCAAACAAACCGATCCCCTTCAACTGCTTGTCTGGTGATGCTAATTGAACGAACAGTGGTAAGAACGTGTAAACCAGCAGGTTACCAATGTTAGCTTCGGTCATCCGGACAGTCGTCAGAGTGGAAACTTCATCGTTATCACGGGTCAATGATGCATTAAAAGAACCATATGGAATATTAACGAATGAGTAAATCAAGGCCGTTGCCAGGTATGATACAAAAGCGTAAATAACGTTACCCCGGACAGCTTGAATTGGCAAGAACACTAAGGCACAGCAGATTGTCAGTGGAATACCAAAGTAAATTAAAAATGGCCGGTACTTTCCACCATGCTTGAAGTGACTCTTGTCAACAACGGTCCCTACCCATGGGTCCCAGAAAACGTTGACCCAACGGACAATCAAGAAGATGGTTGCCCCGGCAGCGGCAGAAATACCAAAAACCGTTGTCAAATAAAATAGTAACATCGATCCAATAGTTCCGAAGATTAAGTTTTGTGCTAAGTCTCCGGCACCGTAACAAATACGTTCACGCCATGATAATTTCGCGAACTCATCTACTTTTCCAGCAGGTGCTTTTTCCATTAAAATCATCCCTTACTTAAAAATAAACAATACCAATAATAAATACAGAGCAGAAAAGTAAGTTAGTTGTGTAAACGAAGCAACTGCTTCATCAACACTTTTTATTGTATGCGGTTTCACAATATAAAAACAGACCATAACCTGACAGGAATTTGTCAAATTATGACCTGCTATGTGGGTTGATTCTTGTTAAATTCTACTCGAAGTAGCCGACATTGTTCTTGGAACGGACCGAACGCTTATGGATGACCTGCTTCCGGTACTCGCTTGGTGAATAGCCCGACCATTTCTTGAACTGCTTACTGAAGATGGAAATATTACCGGCCCCGACCATGTAAGCAATCTCCTCAATCGAATTTCCTGAATACTCCAAAAGTCGTTGGGCTTTCTTGTACTTCTCCCGGTCAATGAAGTGCAAAGGGGTAATCCCGTACACCTTTTTAAACACCCGGTGACCATAACCACTACTAATGGCGAGTTCCTTACAGATATCACTGAAATTAAAGGATGGGCTACGGTCATCATTGTTGACCCGATTCTCAATTGCCATCACGATATCCCGGCCAATCTTGGCCTCCTTGTTGCTGTAAGGCATGTCATGACGGTAATCGACATCCCCCATCAGTTGATTTAAATCACGAAGGTACTTAAGAAGGACAATTTCAATGTTAACCTGGGTGTCAAACTCATTCTGGTGCTCCCGATCCCGACTAAGGTCGACAATTTTGCTAAGGGTAGCCTTCGACAACTGGGCAAACGGGGTCTCTGCTTTAAAAAGCTTATTAGCAATCAAGCCAATCATCCGGGAACGAATCTGGGTATCTTCAAAGTCAAAGTGCAGGCACATGTACGTCATCTTTGCCGTAGCACTGGCGTTACGGTTGGTATGGTAAGTCCCCGGAGAAATGATCAGGGCGTCCCCCGGCCCCATATTAACAGCAGCCTGGTCACGAAACTCGGTGATCTGGTGTCCCTCAGTCACGACCATCAGCTCAAAAGCCTGATGACGCTGCTCAAAAAACGACCAGGAACCGTTGACAGTATGCATATGACCGCCAAACATGTACAGGCCGGACTCAATTGTGGGAATCGAAACAAATTTCTGCATCGCTGTCACCTCCATTTTTTGAAAGCTCTTACATTTCTATTATCCAATTTAAATCACCCGTTCGTTAGTTCTATTCGTAACCTTAATTTGTCATTTTATGACTTATACATAATTATATATTTACTTTTTTATGATCGTAATTTGTTTATTAGCATATCATGAAAGGGTTTTCTTTTTAAGGACATTGTGTTATTGTTAAGATGTTGGTTGGTTATTAAAACCAACACATACATAAACAACTAACTTGTTTCTGTCTATTAATTTGGTTTTGATATATAAGGAGATCAAAATTATGAAACATAAACTTTCCGCCGGGTGGATATACTTCTTCGCCGCCCTTGGTGGTCTCTTATTTGGTTACGATACCGGTTCAATTTCTGGTGCCATCCTCTTTATCGAAAAGCAATTATCATTGAATTCCTGGCAACAGGGTTGTGTCGTATCCGCTGTCTTGCTTGGTGCCATCCTTGGTGCCATCACAATTGGACCTTTCTCTGACCGCTACGGTCGGCGGAAGCTATTGATGTTCACTTCAATCCTATTCTTCATCGGGGCCCTCGGTTCTGGGTTAGCTCCAGAACTCTGGACATTGATCGTCACCCGGATCATCTTAGGGTTAGCCGTTGGTGCTGCCTCTGCCTTGATTCCAACTTACCTTGCCGAATTAGCACCTGCTGCTAAGCGGGGGATGATGTCTGGACTTTTCCAGTTAATGGTTATGACTGGTTTGCTGCTGGCTTACCTGCTTAACTTCTGGCTGCAAGGTCTCTACACTGGTTGGCGTTGGATGCTCGGCTTTGCCGCTATTCCCGCTGCTATCCTATTCTGCGGTGCTATTATTCTGCCAGAATCACCACGTTATCTGGTTCGTAACAATAAGGAAAGTGTTGCCCGTGAAGTCCTGATGGCCATGAACAGCAACGACGAACAAGTTGTTAATGGTGATATCGAAGACATTAAGAAACAGGCTGCTATTAAGTCTGGTGGTTGGAACGAATTATTCGGCCCAATCGTTCACCCAGCACTTGTCGCTGCCGTTGGTCTGGCAATCTTCCAACAAGTCATGGGTTGTAACACCGTGCTTTACTACGCACCAACTATCTTCACTGACGCTGGTTTCGGTGTTCACTTCGCCCTTCTCTCTCACATCTGGATTGGGATCTTCAACGTCATCGTTACGGTTATCGGTATCTGGTTAATGAACCGGGTTAGTCGTCGTAAGATGCTGATCGTTGGTGGTTGGTTAATGGCCATCACTCTGTTCATCATGTGCTGGGGACTGATGCACTCCTCCGAGTCCAAGTTTGCTGCTGATGTTGCCGTTCTTTCAATGATTGTTTACATCGCATCATTCTCTGGTACTTGGGGCCCAATCATGTGGACAATGATTGGTGAAATGTTCCCACTGAACATCCGTGGTTTAGGTAACTCCTTCTCCGCCGGTGTTAACTGGACTGCTAACATGATTGTCTCCCTAACCTTCCCACCACTGCTAAGTGCCTTTGGTAAGGGGACCCTGTTCATCGGTTACGGTGTCTTCTGCCTGTTGGCCATCTGGTTCGTCCACTCCAAGGTCTTCGAAACCCAAGGTAAGTCCCTGGAAAGTATCGAACAATGGCTTCGTGACCAAGCTGCTAAGCGGCAAAAGGCTAACAACTAATTCAATTCAACAAAAATTAAAGGAGGCTGGGAGAAAACTTTATTTTCTCACCAGCCTCACTTTTGTCTCCGAATATTACACAGTAATCGCGGAAAAAAAGCGCGCTCCTAGTGCTTTTTTCCCAGCTTCTTTTTTTGTGCCCGTTACCGTGAATTATATACACAAATCGACCGCTAGTACCCGGGATTGCCGAATACTAGCGGTCGATTTATCTTCTCTTATCCTTTACTATTTGAGGTCTTCACCATTAGTGGCAATTACCTTCTTATACCAGTAAAATGAATCCTTCGGCGTCCGCTTCAGAGTTCCCTGACCATTGTCATCCAAATCAACATAGACGAAGCCGTATCGCTTGCTCATCTGCGAGGTGGAAAAGGAAACCAGGTCAATTGGTGCCCAGGTCAAGTAACCCATCAGGTCAACCCCATCCTTAACGGCCTCTTTCATCTGTTCAATGTGGGCCCGCAGGTAGTCGACCCGGTACGAGTCATGAATCTTGCCATCATCACTAAACTTATCATAGGTGCCCATGCCGTTTTCCACGACAAACAATGGTACCCGGTAACGGTCCCAGAGAGTGTTTAGGGCCACCCGCAAGCCCTGGGGATCAATTTGCCATCCCCACGGTGTCTGCTTTAGGTACTTGTTTTTCACTGCATACTGGTTACCAGAAGCCTCTGCTGTCGCATCATGACTTGCCTTGGCAGCCGTTGCACTCGACATGTAGTAACTTAGGCTGAGGTAGTCAACCGGGTACTTCTTCAGCAGCTCCTGATCACCAGCCAGCATCTTAATGACAATGTGGTGTTCGCCAAAGTAGCGATTCATGTATTCCGGATATTCTCCCCGTACCTGCACGTCGGTGAAGAAGAGGTTGAGCTGGTCCACCTTTTGGGCCATGATCACGTCAGCGGGATTACACGTTGCCGGGTAGGTTTGCATCCGAGCTAACATACAGCCCATCTTGGCTCCCGGGATAATTTCGTGGAGCTGCTTGGTTGCTAATGCGCTCGCTATAAATTGGTGGTGGAGGGCCTGATAACGCAACTGGAGCTTCTCGTTAGTGGTTTTTAACCCGTCCTCAAGGGCCCCGGTGGCATGGAAACCAGTGGTGCCGGTATTGATCTCGTTAAAGGTCATCCAGTACTTAACCTTACCCTTGTAGCGTTTAAAGACGGTTGCCGTATAACGAGTAAAGTCGGTAATTGCCTCCCGACTGGCCCAACCATTGTACTTCAGAGTGAGACCAACCGGCATCTCGTAGTGGGATAGGGTTACGACCGGTTCAATGCCATACTTGTGCATTTCATCGAAGACCCGGTCGTAAAAGGCGAGCCCCTTCTCGTTTGGGGTCAGCTCGTCCCCATTCGGAAAGATCCGTGACCAGGCAATGGAAATTCGGAAGGCCTTGAACCCCATCTCGGCAAGGAACTTGATGTCTTCTGGATAACGGTGATAAAAATCGTTCCCGTGGCGTTTCGGATAATCGCGGTCCGAATCACTGTTGACTGCCTCCTCAATGCTTTGCCGGGTTGCTTCATCAAGCGTTGAGTGGGTCTCGCCCTCCTTTGCACCCCGGATACACTCGGCTCCAGATAGCTTCTTCCCGTCAATATTCCAGGCCCCCTCAATCTGGCTGGCAGCGGTTGCCCCGCCCCATAGGAAGCCGTTCTTAAATCCACGTGGGTAATCAGTTGCGTACATGTTAGTTTTCCTCCTCTAATTTTTCTCCATTTGTTTCAATCACGCGTTGGTACCAGAAAAACGAGTCCTTACGAATTCGCTTATAAGTACCTTGACCATCGTCATCAAGATCGACATACACAAGTCCATAACGCTTGCTCATCTCGGACGTTGAAAACGAAACTATGTCGATTGGTGACCACATCAGGTAACCGATTAGCTTAACCCCATCACTGACAGCCTCCTTAATCTGTTCAATATGTTCCTTTAGATAGGCAATTCGGTAGTCATCATGAACTTTCATTGTTGACGTTAATTGATCAACCGCTCCAAGACCATTCTCTACAATAAATAGTGGCACTCGGTACCGGTCCCAAAATTCATTTAGTGTGACCCGCAAGCCACGCGGGTCAATTAGCCAGCCCCACGGTGTTCCTTTCAAGTAGGGGTTATTGAAGCCACGGGCCATATTTACCGTAATTTTCTTATCACTGGCAAGCGGACGACTGTTGGAAACTCGGGAGGTGTAATAACTAAAGCTCAGGTAATCAGCATGATACACCTTTAACAACTCCTGATCGCCCGCAGCCATTTGAATGTGAATATGGTGGTCAGAGAAGTAGCGATTCATATAAGCCGGGTACTCCCCCCGAATCTGGACGTCCGGGTAAAAGAGGTTCAACTGGTCCTCTCGCTGGGCCAGGACAACATCTGTGGGATTGGATGTCGCAGGGTAGGTTTGGTCTCGACCAATCATACAGCCCATCTTGGACTGGGGATTAATCTCCCGCAACTGCTTGGTAGCAATTGCCCCGGCTACAAATTGGTGGTGTAGGGCCTGATAGCGTAACTGGAGCCGAGCGGCAGGTGAATAATCGTTGTCAATCGCACCGGTCGCGTGAAAGCCTGTCGTTCCTGTATTAATTTCATTAAAAGTCATCCAGTACTTAACCTGGTTTGCATAGCGTTTTAAGACTGTCTGAGTATAGCGTTTGGCAGCCCTAATAATCCGCCGGTCCGCCCAACCGTTATATTTTAGGGTTAGAGCAGCAGGAGTATCATAGTGAAATAATGTTACTACCGGTTCGATTTCATAATGGTGGAGCTCAGCCAAAACGCGGTCGTAGAATTTAAGGCCCTGCTCGTTAGGGGCTGGATCATCCCCATGGGGGAAAATCCGCGACCAGGAAATGGAAAAACGATAAGCTTTAAAGCCCATCTCCGCCATCAACTTGATATCTTCCTTATAGTGGTGATAAAAGTCATTTCCATGACGTTTAGGATAGCGTTGAGTTGACTGGTCGGTAATTGCCTTCTCTAGTGCCGCTTTCGTTACATTATCATGGGTAGAATTGTGTTGACCCCCACCAACAATGCATTCAGCGCCTGACAGTCCCTTACCATCAATGTTCCAGGCACCTTCAATTTGGGTTGCTGCACTGGCACCACCCCACATAAATCCTGCAGGGAAGCCGTGCGGGTAGTCCGTTGCATACATTTAATTTCCTCCTTTATATCTCATTATTAACCTCTAGCAAGAGGTTATATACTCCACCGTACAGGTTCGCATCATTTTCAAAATAGGCCTTCATGATTGTGGGACGCCGGATGCCTGCCAGGTCCACCTGCTCAACTAGCTTTTCGTATTCCGTGCGAATCGTATCACCGACAATCGGCTGGGCGCTGATCCCCCCACCAATCACGTAACGATCAAGGTCAACGACGGCTTGAATGCTTAAAATCATGTTGGCAATCCGCCAGCAATACTTTTTAAATACCTTGTAGGCATAGTGGTCACGGCGGTTAATCTGTCCAAAAACAGCGGGCCCATCATTAATGTTACTGATATTGTAATGCTTAGCAATTTTATTGATCATTCGGACAGCTGAGCCTTCAACCCCGTACTTATCCTTACCATTTTTAAAGGGAATAAAACTCAGCTCACCCGCCTGGTAGTGCATCCCCCGGTATAAGTGACCGCCGATGATGATACCCCCCCCCAACACCAGTACCGAGAACAATTGCTGCACCATTCTTAATATTATGAAGGTTACCTAGCCATAGTTCGGCCAAAGCTGCAGCCTTCCCATCATTTTCCACAGCAACAATGAGCTGGTCATCTATCTCTTGATGAACATGTTCAACCAAGTTGAGGCCATCAAGGTAGGGTAATGCACCCCCGACTTTGACTTCACCAGTAGCAGGAATAACCGTTCCGGGGATGCTAAATGCAACACCGCGGATTTGATCAACGTATCTTCTAATAATCTGATCAATGGTTTCCAGGAAAGGCCCTACCCCATCTTGAGGGGTTCCGAGTTTATCATGGGTTATCAGGTTTCCGGCCCGGTCAAGTATTCCGTATTTGATGTCGGTCCCGCCAACATCGATACTTAAATAATTTTTTCGCATATTTTTCTCCATTCTATATCACGATTCTTGTCAGACTGGAAAGGGGCCGGGAAGAACTCTCATTTTTCCCAGCCCCGTTCAAGCTTAAGTATTACTTGTTTTCTGCATTTTCACGTGCGTGCTTTGCCCGTAAGTCGGCCTGCATCTTACCTTCGAAGGAGTCAACCTTGTAGAAGATCAAAGCGATAGCAGAAAGGGCAAAGCCAACCATTGGTACCCATACATAGTTAATTGTAATGGCGTTTAGTGAGGAAGCGGTCTGAGCGTGGTTGGCAACGTAGCCACCCATGCTAAGGATCCAACCGGTGACCGCACCACCGATTCCCATTCCAAACTTAGCAGAGAAGGATGAGAACGAGGTAACAATTCCTTCGGCCCGGACACCATTTTTCCACTCACCATAGTCAACGGCATCGGCCAGCATAACGGCAATCAAACCAGATACCAAACCGGTCCCTAGGTTAACAATAATGTTAGCGGCAATGATGACGGGTACGCTAGCAGTCTTTGCACCAAGCCACATAACGAATTGGCCGATGATAGCAATTAGCATCCCGGAAAGCATCGTGTTACGCTTGCCAAACTTCTTTGAGCACCATGGAGTGATGGCAACTGTAATCAGCGCGAACAGTTGCAACCCCAGCATGATTGAGGTCAGCCAAGCGGCATTCATATTGTACTTGAAGAAATAGACAGTAACTTGATTCCGGGTTTGCATCCCCATCCAGTAGATAAAGTTGATAAAGATGATGACCGCCCATGGCCAGTTGTGCTTCAAGGCCTTTAAGGAAGTCTTGATTGGCAGTGCCTGCTTAGATTCCTTCGTCTGAATCCGTTCACGGGTGTTGGCAAAGGCATTAAGCAATAGAACACAGCCGATGATGGCTAGGATAATACTAGTAATGAAGAACCCATTTTGCTCGTTACCATGACCAAAGGCATTTACCATTGGCAGTGCCAAGACGGAAACCAGGGTTCCACCAGCAGTACCGAAGAACTGCCGAATCGTGCTTAATGTTACCCGCTCGTTCGGGTTGTTGGTCAGGTTAGGCAGAATCGACGTAATTGGAATGTTGACTGATGAGTACAGAACATCGACGCCAATATAGGTGACGTAGGCCCAAATAATCTTACCTTCCAAACTCATATGCGGCGTAGAAAATACCAGGACACAGAAGATGGAATACGGGATGGCGAACCATAACCAGTATGGCCGTGACTTCCCCCACCGAGTGTGGGTGTGATCAATCATAATCCCCCAGAAGGGGCCATCGACCGCATCAACCAGCCGTGCGACCAGGAACAGAGTTCCGACGGCCGCAGCTGAGATTCCAAACGCATCAGTGTAGAAGAACATCAGGAAGTTAGAAATTAAACCAAATGACAAATTGCAGGCAAAGTCAGTTGCTGCGTAACTGATTCGTTCTGGCCAATGAACCAGGTTAGGCATCTTTGTTTGCTTTTCTGAAGCCTTATCCATAAATAGCACCTCGATAAATAATTCCAAAATCAATAACAATTTGGACAATCCCGGGTTTGTTGTCTTTCCAAACAAACACAGTGTAGACCCATTAAAAATATTTTGCAAGCGTTTCCAGTAATTAGTTTTATAATTCAGATTTAGCGTTTTTGTCTACATATAATGTCAAAATAAAGGTAAATTTCACCTTTTTACACTATTGACAGCGCTTACTTTGCGATATACAATCAGGTCATATTTAGGATTGTTTATGTAATAGACAAACTTACAGGAGGTACAATATGAAATTTACTAACGGTTTATGGCTGACCAAAGAAAATTTTGATATTAATTCACCCGCACAAGTATATGACTACAGTATCAGCGCGGACCACAAGAAGGCCGAAGTATTTGTTCCCTATCATCCCGCCGACCGTCGTGACCAGACGACTGACATTGGGGCAACCACCATTAACTTTACTTCCCCGTTGAAGAATGTATTAGGGGTAAAGTTAACTCACTTTGCTCAATTTCCACTTAAACCAAGTTTCCACATCAATGACCAACAAGTTACGATGGACGCTGATATAGTTAAAGATGATCATTTCACCCTCAAAACTGGTGATCTTTCTGTAACGATTCCCTTAGGCAAGCAGCCATTTAAGATGCAGTTCAAGGGGGCAGGCAAGCTCCTCACCACTTCTGAACCAGGGATGCAGGCTGAAATCACCGATCGTGACACCGGTAAACACTACATGCGTGAGGCCTTGGACCTCGATGTTGGTGAAAATGTCTACGGGCTCGGTGAGCGGTTCTCCCACTTTGTTAAGAATGGACAAAGCGTGGAAATCGTTAACAAGGATGGAGGTACTGGAAGCCAACAGACTTACAAAAACATCCCCTTCTACATCACCAACCATGGCTATGGTGTTTTTGTTGATGAACCCGAAACAGTATCATTCGAAGTGGCCTCTGAATATAACGACAAGGTTCAATTTAGCGTCGAAGGCGAAAGTATCCAGTACTATATTATCTATGGACCAACCCCGAAGGATGTCCTTGTCAACTACACCAGTCTGACTGGCAAGCCGGCCCTACCACCGGCCTGGTCATTTGGCCTCTGGTTAACAACCTCCTTTACGACTGATTACAGTGAAAAGACGGTTCTCAACATCATTGATAAGATGAAAGAAAATAACATCCCATTAGATGTCTTCCACTTCGACTGCTTCTGGATGAAGGGCTTTGAATGGACCAGTTTTGAATGGGATAAGGATATGTTCCCAGATCCTGCTGGCCTGATAAAGAAGATTCATGACCGTGGCGTCAAGGTTTGTGTCTGGCTCAACCCCTACATCGGCCAGAAATCCCGCCTCTTTATGGAGGCCCGGAATAAAGGCTACTTAATCAAGCGACCAGACGGTAATCCATGGCAGTGGGACCGCTGGCAAGCTGGTAACGCCTTCGTAGACTTTACGAATCCAGCTGCAGTCAAGTGGTATCAAGGCTACCTTAAGGACCTTCTCAATATGGGTGTTGATGCCTTCAAGACCGACTTCGGTGAACGAATTCCGGTTAAGGACGCGGTCTACTACAATGGTGCCGACCCAAAGCGGATGCACAACTACTACACCTTCCTTTACAATCAGACTGTTTTTAATGCTATTAAAGAAGTTAAGGGTGAAAAAGAAGCCGTAGTCTTTGCTCGTTCCGCAACCGTTGGTACTCAACAGTTCCCGGTTAACTGGGGTGGCGATAGCGATTCACGTTACACTTCTATGGCCGCTTCCCTTCGTGGCGGCCTGTCCTTCATGAGCTCCGGCTTTGGCTTCTGGAGTCATGACATCGGCGGTTTTAATGACCATTGCCCAACAGACCTTTACAAGCGGTGGACCCAGTTTGGCTTACTCTCCACTCATAGCCGTTATCATGGTAGTTCTGAATACCGGGTACCATGGCATTACGGGGATGAGGCAGTTGTAGTTTCCAGAAAGTTCGTCAAGAACAAGCTGGCTTTAATGCCATACCTCTTCGAACAAGCTGTTGAGACCCACGAGAATGGCTACCCGATGATGCGGCCAATGTTTGTAGAATTCCCTAGTGATGAATCTGCTGCCCCACTGGGCTCTCAATACATGTTGGGTTCTCAGCTGTTAGTCGCTCCAATCTTCAACGACCGTAGCGAAGGTAATTACTATCTCCCTGCTGGTAAATGGACAAATATTTTGACCAATAAGTCATATGACGTCGCTCATGGCCAATGGTTTAAAGAACATTTTGACTATATGACTCTGCCACTTCTGGCGCGGCAAAACGCCATCCTTCTTGAAGAGCCAAACGCTGAGCACGCCAAGTATGATTACCTAGCTGCCTCTACTCTCCATGTTTACCAACCAACCGCTGGTCAGCATAGCCAGCCATTGGTTGATGAGGAAGGGAACCACCAGGGTGAAATTACGGTTACCATTAAGGACAACAAATTAACCGTTGACGTCAGCGCTCTGAAGAAATTGCCGACCTTATACGTCCACGTTAATGATGAGATCAAGGAATTCAAACTGACTGATGCTCACCAGACCGTTCAATTATGATATAGTCATCACGTTTAAAAACAACTAAGAAGCTGGGAAAAGCAAATTTTTCCCAGCTTCTTACTTTGAAAGGAATCATTATGGATTATTTAATCAACCACAGTCCCACCCGTTGTATTAACCTTAGCACTGTTAAGCAGCAACTGTTTAACCATCAGGCGATTTCGCGGGCAGATATTGCTCGGTACACCGGCCTTCACCGGTCGACAATTTCCTCTTTGTTCGATGAACTTGACACTCAGGGTTACATCCACCACCTGGGCCATGGAAAGTCAACTACTGTAGGTGGTCGGAAGCCTGAACTGTACACTTTCAATGGACACTACGGTTATGTTGCCTGCTTCAATATTACCTACGCTCACCTCTATACAATGTTTCTTTACGTAAACGGCAAAGAAATCAGTTTTCAGCGCTTCGATACCTGTGGTCAAGATATTATTACTGTCATGGAACTGATTAATCGTCAGCTTCACAAGGCAGCTAATCGACACGATACGACACACGGATTGCTTGGCATCAGTATATCGATCCACGCAATCGTCGACCACAATAAGGTTACCCATTCACCTTATTACCCTATGAATGGAATCAACTTCCAAGAGTATTTTACCAACCACTACCATGTTCCCGTTATCGTCGGAAACGAGGCTAACCTGGCCGCCATTTACGAACGCGATTATGCCCGCCATGTCAGTCCAGCTAACTTTATTGTTTTAAGCATCCACCGGGGTCCTGGGATTGGAGTAGTTGCCAACCACCACCTCTTCAGTGGCTTTCAGGGAAAGACCGGTGAGTTAGGAAGCGTCAAAGTCCCTAATTTGATGGGGCAATTTCAAGAGATTGGTGACTACTTGTCTGTTGACCATCTTCAGGCAGCAATCACTAAAGCCGTTGGTATTAACCCACACGCAGACTACTCGACTTTAAAACGGGTGGTTGCTACGGGCAGACCCAAGGTTGACCGTGTCATAACTTCTTTTGCGGAAGTCACAGGTCAACTGTTGTTTGATCTGCAGATGCTGTACGGGCCGGAAGAAATATTCATCAATTCCCCATTGATTGAGCTCATTCCTCAGCTTATCACAAAAATTAAAGCTACTGCTCAACAGCACGCGGTCACCATTCCCGTTTCAGTCATAAGTGGCTCCCGTTATGTTTCTCTCCTAGGCGCAGCCGCAATGATCATCCGCCAGGTAATTGAACTACCTGATCGGGACCTAGACTTTAAATGGACAACTTCTGTCGGTTAAACTAAACAAAAGTAAAGGGCCCTTATCTCTCCGGGAAACCTCCGGAGGGGCTAAGGGTCCTTTACTTTACTATTAGTCAATATTTTCGACTTCGTTTGGCCATTGAAGCTTCAACTGGAAGTCTTCTAGATTCAGCGCTTGGTGAATTGCCAACGAGCTGGCCCCCAAAAGCGAGGCCATCCGGGCGCCCTTAATCATCTTAATTGGTGAAAAGGCCCCCATCTCAATGAGCTTTCCCTGAACCTGTTTAAACAGTTCCGGAATATCTTCAAACAAGGTGGAGTTAAAGTAAACTTCCTGCGGGCCAAAGGAAACGATGGCGTTGTATGAGGCTTCCGCAATCAGTTCCATCGCATGGTCAAAGATACGCAGCACCTGACTGTCGTAATGGTAAAGCTTAACAAGCTGGTCGCTGTCGATTTCCTTGAGGCCCTTGACCTCCTTGACCTGGTTAATAATGGCATCCTCTGAACAGAGTGATTCGACTTTTACCAACTTATGGCCATTACCAGCATGGTCATTCATCAAGGTCCGGCCAATTTCTCCAGCCATTCCCCGGTTTCCCCGGTACAGGCTACCGTTGGCGATAACACCGACCCCAATTCCCCGGTGGATACTAATAGTAATCAGGTCAGAAATGTTGTCGGCCGCATAGTAGTCCTTCTCAAAGACGGCGGCCAGGTTGGCCTCGTTTTCCAGGACAACCGGGACCGCAAACTCCTTCTCGAAGTATTCTTGCAGGTCAATCCCGTTCAATTCCAGGAATGGCGAATCCAGGACCTTGTTTTGGTAGACAATCCCGTGGATGGAAAAACCAATCGCCAGAAGGCCATGCCCCGTCTGGTCGACTTTTTGCATTTTTTTGATTTCCTTCTTAATCATTTGCATGATGTTCAGAATATCAAACTGTTCGATTGGCTGACGGTTATACTGGATGATCTCCCCGTTCGTGTTGTTGAACATGGAGGCCATGTATGATGTCCCAATACTAAAGCTAGCGACGAAGCCATAGTTGTGGTTTAAACAAACCAGGTGCGGCTTCCGGCCACCACTGCTGGTCGATTCCCCCTGGCGGACTTCTTCGATAAAGCCTTCGTCATCTAGTTCACTATAGATTGATGAAACTGTCGACTTGTTTAGGTGCAACTGACGGGCAATCTCCGCCCGGGAGGTCTCCTTGTTGTTAAAAAGCTGTTGTAAAACTAGTTTTCGGTTGTTAATTCGTGATAAATTACGGTGATCAATTGTCATATAATACTTTCCTAACTCTACCTAATTAATCCATTAAATCTATTATAACACGTGGCTAATCACTGCAAATGAAGCAGTCGCCACTCCAAATAGCAATAGAGGATGATTAAGATAACACAGTATCCCGCTGACATCCAGGCAATGATCTGCACAATTAACCAGGAGGTGATTGCGGCAATGGTTTGAAAGCAGATAGTTAAGACAATCCAGGCCACTAACCGCCGTTGGATTATCTGCCGATTTTTAATGATTTTGTTTTTCTCCATAATCAAAAAAGAGGCGTTTCACCGCCTCCGTCAATCTTATTCGTTCTTTTCCATTTCTGCCCGCAATTTCTTGCCAACTTCTTCGTAACCGGGCTTGCCCAGCAAGCCAAACATGTTGGTCTTGTAGGCCTCAACCCCAGGTTGATTGAATGGGTTAATCCCGTTCAGGTACCCAGAGATACCCATGGCAACTTCAAAGAAGTAGATCAGGCAACCGAGGGTGTATTCATTTTCTTCTGGAATGTGGACCGTCATTACCGGAACGCCACCAGCAGTGTGAGCAGCGACCACGGCTTCGTAGGCCTTGGTGTTGGCAAAGTCCATTGTCTTGCCTTCCAGGTACTTCAGGCCGTCCAGGTTGTCGTCTTCACTAGGAATTTCAACATCGAAGTTAGGCTTGTCCAGCTTAACAACGGTTTCCATCAAGAAGCGGCGCCCTTCCTGGATGTATTGACCCAGGGAGTGGAGGTCGGTGGTGAAGTTAGCGCTGGATGGGTAGATTCCCTTCTGGTCCTTACCTTCGGATTCACCGGCTAATTGCTTCCACCATTCGGCAAACATCCGCATGTTTGGTTCGTAGTTTTCGAGGAGCTCTGTTTCATAGCCCTTCCGGTAAAGGATGTTCCGGTAGGCAGCGTATTGGTAAGCTTCGTTCTTGGTCAGGTCAGGGTCAACGTAGTCCTTTTCGGCTTGGGCAGCCCCTTCCATCAGCTTATCAATGTCGGCACCAGAAGCGGCGATTGGCAGGAGACCCACTGGGCAAAGGACGGAGTAACGACCACCGACCCCGTCTGGAATAACGAAGGATTCGTAGCCGTTGGCGTCGGCTTCGGTCTTCAAAGCACCCTTAGCCTTATCAGTCGTGGCATAGATCCGCTTGTTGGCTTCTTTTAGGCCATACTTTTCAATCAACTTCTTCTTGAAGATCCGGAAGGCAATTGATGGTTCCGTGGTTGTCCCGGACTTAGAAACAACGTCGACGGAGAAGTCCTTGTCACCGATCAGTTGTAAGAGGTCGTGAACGTAGGTGGAGCTCAGGGAGTTACCGGCAAAGATTACTAGTGGGTACTTGCGGTCCTTGGCGCTTTGGGCCTGGTAGAAGGTGTTGTGCAAGAAGTCGATGGCCATTTGAGCACCGAGATAGGACCCCCCGATTCCGATAACAACCAGGATATCGGAGTCGGATTGGATCTTCTTGGCTGCTGCCTTGATCC
Organism: Limosilactobacillus panis DSM 6035; assembly: GCF_001435935.1. Classification (GTDB taxonomy): domain Bacteria; phylum Bacillota; class Bacilli; order Lactobacillales; family Lactobacillaceae; genus Limosilactobacillus; species Limosilactobacillus panis. The sequence continues at coordinate 5,790 of NZ_AZGM01000003.1, read as the reverse complement.
GGGCGAATTCGTCCTTGTCGTATTCGGTTGGTAAGTGGAGCCAGTCGCGGAAGTCTGCCCCGGCGCCGGTCCCATTACGGAGTTCGTCGTTAGCGGCATTGACCATTGCCTGCATTTCACCTAATTCGTTGTCGTGAACAAATTGTTTTAAGGCACTACTGTCAAATTTTACTGTTGTCATTTTCAGAGCCTCTTTCTTAAATTAAAAATACTTCACCACTAAATAATAGCGAATTACGAAGCCGGTTTCAATCCTTTGGGTACTTGTTGCAAACGTTTACATCATTTGTGATAATAAGGTTAACAAAGGAGTGACTTTTAATGGAACAGAATACTAAAGATATGCTCGCGGGCAAGCCCTACTGCCCGGATACCGCCGAGCTAAATCAGTTCGCGCAACTTGCCCATCGTCTTTGCCGAGATTACAACCTGACCGCCGATGAGGATACGGTTGAACGCGACACAATTATCGACCACCTCTTTTCTGACCACCAGGGAGGCGTATACCTGCAAGGGCCCATTCACGTCGACTATGGCCGCTTTACCAGCCTTGGCAAAAACTTCTATGCCAACTTCAACCTGACAATTCTTGATACCTGCCCGGTTAAAATTGGTGATAACGTCATGTGTGGACCGAACGTTTCCATCGTCACCGCCATGCACCCACTGTGCTATTCACAACGAAACATTCGCAAGCAGGATAGTGGCCAGGTCACCGACATCGAATTCGGTAAGCCGGTGACAATTGGCAACAACTGCTGGCTGGCTTCCAACGTTACCATTTGCCCAGGAGTGACGATTGGTGACGGCTGCGTAATTGGCGCCGGGGCGGTGGTTACCCACAACATGCCGGCCGATTCCCTGGTTCTTGGGGTCCCCGCAAAGGCCGTACGCAAGATTACCGGGGCCGACCGGATGAATAACTATCCTTACTAAGACACAAAACGAGGATGGGAAGCTATCGTTCTTCCATCCTCGTTTTGTGTTTTCAAATATTATTCAGTATCGATTATTATCTTTTTGCTTAGTGGGCAAATGCGGTTAAGATACTACCGGCAACGATGAAGATAATTCCGGCAATCGTAAAGCCCATTTCACGATGGGTTTTTTGTTCATGCAGAACGAAAACCCCACCAATTGTTGCAATCACCACGTTTAACTGGGTGAAAACAAAGGCAACGTTGACCCCGAGGGCCCGTCCGGCAAAAATGTATGCCAGGGCAGCGATACCCCAAGAAAGGCCCCCAAAGATGTTGAGGTATTGTTCACGCTGCTTAAATGCAGAGATGTTTCCAGAAGCAATGGTGTAAATAACGGACCCTAACAGGATTCCCAGCATTTCCGGAAGGAAGATCCCCAGTGACTTTTCATTTGCCAACCATGGAATCTTAGGAAAGGCAGAGTAAACCCAGTAACCAAAGGTCGTAATCAGCAGGAAGAAGAAGTTTTGAATGGTGATCTTTTTTCCGCTACTTTGGTCGGTTACGGACGTCATCAAGGCACCAATGATAACAATTACCAGGGCCCCAAAACCAATCAGGCGGGCAGTGGCAGTGTGCCATTCGCCAAAGATAATTACCCCAATCAGGGAATTACCAATTAACTGGAACACCGTGGAAAGCGGGATGGTGTTTGAAACCCCCATCCGCTTAAAGGAAACGAACTGACCAATTTGACCAGTCGACCACAGGGCCCCGCAGAGGACGGAAATCCAAAAACCGCGGGCACTGACGACCACTGCGCCCGGGTTTCCCGTCAAATGGGCAATCGCAAAGGCCAGTAAACCAATAATGGTGGCACCAGCCCCAATTCCAAATGTCTGGTTGACGGTGGACCCGCCGACCTTCCCAGTAATTAATGGCATGATCCCCCAACCAACGGCCGGGACCAATGCGAGTAAATAGCTTAGAAACATAACAATTCTCTCCTATCAATCAATCTACAAAGAGATAATTTATCATACTGGAAACGCTTGCACAACCCCTATTTTTTTGGTCTACCATGTTAACCGGTTGATACTATTAATAAGTAAGTGCTTTATAAAAAATTGGTCTTGATCGTAAAACTTTACTAATCATTGGCCTCTTTTTTACTGTTAAGAGCGGTCTTTTCGTCAGGGAAATAGACGGAAAAGGTGCTACCTTTTCCGTACTCACTTTGGGCGGTAATCTTCCCCCCGTGGAGTTGAACCAGGCGGTGAACAATTGCTAGCCCCAGGCCCGATTCACCGTACTTTGTATTCATCCGGGAACGATCAGCCTTGTAGTAACGTTCCCAAATGTTTTCCAACTGTTCAGGAGTCATCCCAATGCCGTTATCTTGAACGGTAAACTGAGTACCGTTTTCAACTCGCTTCCCGCGAATCTTAATTTGACCATGCTGAGTGAACTGAATTGCGTTCTGGATGATGTTAAACATGATCTGCACGAAGCGGTCATAGTCCGCATAAACTAGCAGGCCCTTAGCAACATCGACGTCTAGTGTATCTCCCTGGGCCTGGGCCTTTTTACTCAGTTGCTCTTCCAGGTTCTGTAAAACTGCGGACGCATCGAACAGCTTCCGTTCCATCGTAATCTGGTTCGTCCGAATTTTTTCGTAGTTCAGGTTGTCGTTAACCAGCCGGATTAAACGCTTGGTTTCGTTTTGCATCAGCTCAATACTGTGTTTCTTATCCTCCTCCGAGATGACGTCATACTGGAGTCCTTCTAGGATCCCGTTAATCGTCGTCAATGGGGTACGCATCTCATGGGCAGCGTTAGCCATAAACTGGCGGCGCCGTTCCTCTTGACGGTGGATTTCCTCCTGGGAAGCCTTAAGTGAGGCCGTCATCTGGTTAAAGCTGTGGCCAAGGTCACCAATTTCGTCCTTCCCCAAAGCCGGCAGTTGAACATCGTAGTTTTCCTTTGCCACTTGAGCAGTAGCCTGTTGGAGGTTACGGACCCGCCGCGTGATTGAGCGGGCAAGGAAGTAGCTCGCTAACAGGGTTAACAGGCCGGCCACCAGCAGGGCCATAATCAGGTTAATTTTGATCTGGTGCATGTTTTGCTCAATCGACGACACAAAGGTCGCAATGGCCAACACGGCGACTAGCTTATTCTTGACCCGGTAAGGCCGAATGATTTCCGTCATCTGCGGAAGGCGGGTATCAGCAACCTTACGGGAAAGTTGGGGCGTGGCAATTCGGACGTAGATGGTCTCCCCCTTCTTTAGTTTTGCCCACTTATCAGCGGTAATCGTGGGGGTAAAGCCGTTACTTGCAAAGACCTGGTTGTGGGTCGCATCATAGATCGCAAAGTGGACATTCTGGTCGGACAAGAGCTTAGCGTTGCTATTCAAAGCCGGTGAGGCAAAGCCCTCAAAGCTATGGTCACTCGGGTTGTAACGGATAGCATCCTGGACAAGGCTGTCGGCATCGTTACGCAGCTGGAACCAGACATTATGGTAGAGGGTCTGATTAGTAACGTTAATGAACGAGAAGCTGAGGATGATCATCAGCAACATAATGATCGTAAAGAAGCTCAGCATTAAACGATACATTAATTTCATTTTAGTTATTTTCATCATCGAACTTATAGCCTACTCCCCAAACGGTCTTAATCACCTGCGGGCCAAGGTCCTCCAGCTTTTGACGGAGCTTCTTGATGTGGGCATCAACGGTTCGTTCATCCCCGTAATACTCATAGTCCCAAACCAGTTGTAACAATTGTTCACGAGTAAAAACCTGGCGGGGCTTGCTGGCCAGGGTTTTCAGAAGGTCAAACTCCTTGGGGGTCAGGTCGGTAATCTGCTTATCGTAGAGGTATACTTCTCGGGTCTTGGTGTTCATCCGGAAGTGCTTCGTTTGGACATCGAAGCCACCATCATCCTTTTGCTGGGCTTCGCTAGCGGTCTTACCGAGCTTGCTCCGCCGGTAAAGGGCCTTAATGCGGGCAATTAAGGTAATTGCGCTAAAGGGCTTGGTGACGTAATCATCTGCCCCAATTTCTAGGCCGAGGACCTGGTCACTTTCCGTGTCCCGGGCCGTCAGCATAATCAGCGGCACGGTGGATGAAATACGACGGATATCGGCAGCAACCTGCATTCCGTCCTTCTTCGGCAGATTCAAGTCTAATAGGATGATATCCCACTTGTCGGGGTCCGCCTTAAACTTCTCTTCCGCCTCGATCCCATCGTAAGCAAATTCATAGTACCAGTTCTGCTTTTTAAGAAACATTGCCATCATTTCGCAAACAGAATGGTTGTCTTCAATCATTAATATGTTCGTCATTATCTTCCTCTCTTATTTGAGAGATAGGTGCAAATTGCGTTTCAAAGGGCGTTCAAACAAAACGGCCACCACCGCTCCAACAACCCCTTGGAGCGTATTAGGAATTACCCCCAAGGCCCCCGTGCTCCAGGAGTAAAGAATGGAATCGGCAAAGAAGTAGCAGACAACCATGACCGCCACACCGAGGATCAGGCCAAGAAGCTGCCCCCAACGGTTCGGGAGCCAGCGCATCAGCCAGCCGGCAATTAAGCCCTCTAGCCCGTGAGCAACAAAGGAAAACGGGGCGTACTGACCGAATCCGGACAAGAGATCAAGAAACAACCCGGCGCTACCACCAATTATTCCCCCGTACCACGGTCCCAGGAGCATGGCCCCAACAAAGATTGGCGCGTCACAAAGGTTGACGTTTCCGTGGGTCCAGGGTAATGGAATCAGGAAAACCCGGCCAAAAACGATTGACAGGGCAATCAACATTGCCGCTAGGGTTAATCTCTTAGTGGTTTGCTGCGTTTTCACAATTCTCATCCTCCCTTGATAGGTAAGCAAGTAGTTTTTGTATCTCCATTCCGTACTTTCGGTCTTGATTATTTAAAAGTTTGGTTTCCTCGATAGCAACTACTAGCGCTTGGCTGGCTTTTTCAACTGCCCCTTCTAGTGGACACCCCTGCGCAAGGTAACCACACAATAAGGCAGCAAAGACGTCGCCACTCCCGTAAAAGTGCCCGGGATAATGCGGTGAATCATACCATTGATAATCTTCTTCAGAGCAAAGGCAACAACTAACCTTTCCCCCTCTGATTATCCCTGTCACTACCACGGCTGCGGAGACACCTGCTGCGCGTAATTGAGCAATTAGGGTGGGTAAGTGGCCTACCTGGAATTCCCGCGGTTGTTCGCCCGCTAAGAGGCATAATTCTGTCCAGTTAGGCGTAATTACTGTTGCCCGCTTACACAGCTCTCTGAGCGCACCAGGAAGCTGTGACGAAAGGCCGGGGTATAATTGACCCTCGTCGGCCATCACCGGATCAATTACCCGAATTTCGGGTTGGTAGTGGTCAAGAACCTGAGTAACTGAATGGGTTAGCGCAGTTTTACCCAGGTAGCCAATCACTACACTATTAACAACGAGACCGGCCTGGTCCCAGTGGTTAATGGTTCGCTGCAACCACTGTTGAGTATCAATAGTAACTGGCTGGCCAAAGCCTTCTGTTTGTGTGGAAAAGACCGCGGTAGGTAATAGAGCCGTTGAGCGCCCCATAGCTTGAAGGACTGTTGTCGCTGCAACCATGGAAATTTGTCCCAGTGCAGTAAAGTCCTCAATTACTAAAGTCAATTTAACTGTCACCTGGGCCACCTCTTTTTCTTAACTTAACCATCATTATATACTTTTCTACGCTCCTTTTGAAGGCCAACAGATTCGAAACAGCGCAAGGAGCTATTAAACGTTTTTTAATTGTCCATACGGACGAATCGAGTAGGAGGTAATTGATTAGTTCAATTACCGACCTCTCACACCACCGTAC
>NZ_AZGM01000146.1 GCF_001435935.1 Limosilactobacillus panis DSM 6035 | reverse complement strand
AATGTTTTCATCAATATTTAGCTTCATAGCCATGTTGCACTTGAGTTGACAATTCGTGTTTACAAATCAACTAAGAAAATAGCTCTAGTTATTTAAAAACATGATATACTGAAGTCATCCTAAGGCGGTCGCTCTAATTGACAGAGCGCTTAAAAATCCCTTAGTAACCCTGAATTATTCATAGTTCATTAAAAGCCCGTCAGTTTTCGTATTTTTTCGAAAAC